>QHBR01000311.1 GCA_003244015.1 Hyphomicrobiales bacterium
GATTGATAAGGACGCAGCTCAAATTCAAAGAATTGGAGCACGTCGGAATCGAAAAAGCCGAGCAACTTTTTTAAGGACATGCTCAAGGGCACTTCTTGCAAAAGCAAGGCCGTTTTCACCCGGCGAAAACGCGCGCGCGCAAATTGGGAGATGAGAGCTTGCGCGGTTCCAGTCTTCATGCAAGCTCGCATCTAAAGCAGGATCGGTTCAAGTTGAAACGGTCATGGGTTAAAGGGTTTGGCAATTCCTTTTTCGGGGCTCCGTTTTTGATCCGATTTTGGCGAAATCGTCAACCCGGCCCGCCCCTGCGGATTCTGGCGATTGCCATGGGGTTGGACGGGCATTCGCGGCTTTTGGCGGCAGACGCCCGCGGCATCGGCGGCGCGGCCCCGCGCGGCTCTGTGCATCGCGACGACGACGCGGCGGACAGGATGGCCGGGCCGGCGGACAGGCCCCGGCCCGGGCGCCCCGCCGCACTAACGGACGGGCAACGGACCAACCGGGGCGCCATCGCGATTTGGGTTGGAATTGAGTTTGGCGGAGTTAAGGCTTCCTTCTTTGCGCGAAGCGAGAGGCGAGGAGAGGAGGTTTGCCTGCTTTTGCCAGGCCAACGTAGAGATCAACGGCCGCCGCCGCAATGATCGGCACAGGTGCCCGGAAATGCAACGGCACGGGTCTCAACCGGTCTTCTCCGGACCGCTTTTGGCGGCGGCGTCGAAATGCTGGCGGAAATTTGCAAGTTCGACGGGGTCGATGTCCGAGATGGCCCAGTATTCGGTGCCGCCGACGCGCCAGACCTGAACGGAATAGCCGTCAATGACAAACGCCTGAGGCGGGGGCGAGCCCTGCGCTGGCAGGGCGGTGAGGCTGATGAAATGCTCCTTGTGCCGATAGACCAGGACAGGCGCGGGCACGCCGGCGATGACGTCTATCCTGCCTCCCGCGAGGGGAAAGCCTTGAGGCCCCAAATCGATCACTTTTGGGGCCAGCGCGAAACGCGTCGCAAACCACGGCTTGACCGTGTGGCGATCGGAAGACGCGACATCGGCGGGCTGGCCAGACAAAAGACCGCGTTTGTGATCGGCGATGAGCGCGCCGGCAAGATTGGTATCCTCGATCGCCGGGCGCAGCGCAAGCCAAGTCGAAGCGCTGCCGAACCCCGCCGCCAGGATGGCCGATGCCGCCATGGCCCGCCAAGGCGGGGCCGCTGGGCGAACTGCCGCGGACGGCGCGGCCATTGCGGCGATGCGCTGGCGCAAGGCTCGCGGCGCCACCGGCTTGACGAGTTCCCGGCGCATGACCTCGCGGAGGGTTTTCAGACGGCAGTATTCTGCGGCAAGGGAAGCATTCGCGGCCAACCGATTTTCGAAATCGAGCATGCCGGCGGCATCGAGTTCGCCGTCGAGCGCCGCCTGGGTGAGAAGAGTTTCGTTGCCGGTGCTCATTTTGCCTCTGGCCTCCCCAAGGCCGCCATGAGGAGCGCGCGCGCGAGCGAGGCGCGACATCACAGTGCCCAAGGGTGCGCCGGTAATTTCGGCGATCTCACGGTAGCTTAATCCATTAATGTCGCGCAGCACGAGGGTTTCCTTGAAAGGCGGAGGCAAGGCGAAGATCGCGCGCTCAATCGCCGCGGCATCGGCTTTGGCAATCAAGGCTTCTTCCGGCGTCGGCGCGCCGTCCGCCGGTGCCAGGGCTTCGATGTCTTCCGTTGCCACCAGCGCCTTCGGCCGGTTGCGCGCAAGCCAGGTGAAGGCCGTGTTTCGCGTGATGGCAAGAAGCCAGGCACGGGCGTTGCCACCACTGTAGCGGTCGAGCCCGCGCAGCGCCCGTAAACAGGCCTCCTGGACAATGTCCTCCGCGTCGGTGGGTCGCCGGAGCTTTCATGCTCCTTGCCAACTGACCTTTCACGCTCATTGTTATTATGCCGACGAACAAGCTTTTGATGGAAATCGCCCCGCAAGATGCCGGCCCTCGCAGCCGCGAACTGATCGAAAAATGGGGCCAGCTGCACGCGGTGCGGAGCATGCTTGGCGCCACCGCGACGGTGCTTTTTCTCTGGGCTTCGTTGTAATTGACCTTCGCGTCTTATCGGACGAACTCTTGCCTCGGTGAGAAGACTTGATTCGACCGACCGCTATTCCCCGACTCACAAAAACTTGTTCGCCTTCCCGCGTTCGATGGCCCATATGAAGCGGGACGTGAGATACCCCTGCGGACGGCCATCTTGAGCGCGCGCACCGGGACGCAAGCGCAATGGACGCAATGTTGATGTTCGGCGAGGCAGGGTCATTGCTCTACCGCGTCTACTCAAAGTCAAAACCATGCGGTTGGCTTGCGCTGTTTCGTTTGATGAAAAACTTCGACTCATCAGGTTGTTACTAAGCTTTTTGGCACGACCGAAGCGGTTGCTGCTTGGCGCGGAAAATGATAACGTGGTCTTAACTAATGGCGACTCATTTTATGCGAATGGCAGCACTCGCAATCACGCTTTTGGGCTCGGCCCAAGCATTTCGTGGACGAACAGCGAGATGCGCGGATCAAAGGAAGGAAAGGCGTCATGCCAATTCGATGCGTACCGGTACGTGATCCGATGGTCTTTCCTCGCCGCGCGTTTCCTTGTCGATGGCAACTTCGACTAGCCGATCCGCCGCTCGCGGCGAAAGCAAGTGAAGATCGATGCGGATGCCTTTGTTGCGTTGCCAAGCGCCCGCCTGATAATCCCAGAATGTGTAAAGCGAGGCGTCGTCCGTCGTTGCGCGCAGGGCGTCGATCAGGCCAAGGTTGAGAAGGGATCGAAAGCGCGCCCTGGTGTCGGGCAAAAAAAGCGCGTCGCCTTCCCAGGCGGCAGGATCGGCGGCGTCGTGGGGTGTTGGAATCACATTATAATCTCCTGCCAGAACAAGCGGCTCCTCCAGAGCCAACAGATTTTTCGCATGCGCGATAAGCCGGTCCATGAAGGCGAGCTTGTAACTGTATTTCTCAGTTTGCGGCGGATTACCGTTCGGCAGATAGATCGAGGCGACGCGGACAATGCCCTCGCCGTTAGGGATTACCGCCTCGATATAGCGCGCCTGCTCGTCGCCGGGGTCGCCAGGCAACCCGCGCGCAGCTTCGATCGGCGCCTTGGCGAGAATCGCGACGCCGTTAAAGCCCTTTTGTCCATGCACGGCGGCATTATAACCTTCCGCCTCGACTTCCATATGCGGAAACGCCGCGTCGATGCATTTCAGCTCTTGCAGACAGAGGACATCCGGCTTCGCGTCGCGCAAATAGCGCAGGAGATGCCCGGTCCGCTGGCGCACGGAATTGACGTTCCAAGTCGCGATTTTCACGCCGATACTCCTCGTTTCCCCTGTTCATCCGCGCCCGGACATGCCGATTGATGCGGTGCCGCGCGATGAAGGCGTGAAGCGCCGTGCAGGGCGTTTTTGCATGAGGCGCGGCAAGGTCCCATGCGTCAGAACGCCTTCGCGCATGAGCGCGCGGCGCAACGGACCGATCGCCGAGAACGCAAAAAGTCCGGCGCCGCGCAAAAAATCGACCGGAAATAGATTCGAAAGCAGGGAGCGATTGAGGATGTCGACCCCGTTCGTGCGTATGAAAATGTCGCTCCGGCGCGCGATTTCATAGGTTTTCAGCGTCCGCACGGAGCCGATGTCAGCCCCTAGCGCGCGCGCGTCCGCCAAAACGTCGGCGAGCGCCGCGCTGTCGCGCAGACTGAGGTTGAGACCTTGCGCGGCCAGCGGCGGAAAAATGTGCGCGGCTTCGCCGACGAGCGCGATGCGATGGCCAACAAGACGGTTGGCGCTCATCCCCGCCATGGGGAAAAAGCCGCCTGGCCCATCGATCTCGATTTTGCCCAGAAGAGAGTCGATTTGATCTTCGATTTCCTGCGCCAGTTCGGAGTTTGAAAGCGCGCGGCGGCGCTCCGCCGCCTCGGGGGACATCAGCCAGACGAGGCTCGACCGGTTCGGCTTGTTTTCTACCCCGCGCAGCGGCACCAGCGTGCAGGGACCCGATCGCGTGTGGAACTCCGTCGAGATATTCCGGTGCGGCTTTGGGTGCGAAAGGAGTGCCGTGAACGCAATTTGCGGATAGGTCCAGACGCGCGTGCCGATCCCCGCCTTGGTTCGCGCGGGCGACATGCGGCCGTCGGCAGCAGCGGCGAGCTTTGCCGTGACGCGCTGCCCGTCGGCGAGAGTGGCGAGGACCGCATCTACGCCGAAGCTTATATCGCCGATCATGCCTTCGTGCAGAAAGAGGTTCTTGGTGGCGGCTGCAATTTCGGCAAGGCCCTCGACCAGGACATTATTTTCTATATTCTCGCCGAAAGCGGCAAGGCCGATCTCGGCCGCGGCAAACGAAACCGAGGGCACCGGAAACCGCGCTCCGGTGGCGTCGATCATGGCGATCCGGGCCAGCGGCGCGGTCTTGCCGCGAAAATGCGGCCACACGCCTAGCGCCTTATAAAAGCGCAGCGAGGCCTCGAAAAGCGCGACGGTCCGCCCGTTGGCGCGCGTATCGACATGACCAACGCAGACAACCGAAAATCCCGCTTGCGCGAGAGCAAGCGCCGCGGAAAGGCCGGCGGCGCCTGCGCCCGCAACGAGAATGTCGGCGTGTATATCGGCAGTTGAGAGAGACATCGGCTACCTTTGCCAGCCTATGTAGACCGGCGTGGCGTATTTGGCGAGTTGGCGGCTTGCACGCCCCCTTCGGCGTCGCGATAGAACCCGACCCGCGCGGTTTGGCGGTGCCATTCGCGGCGGTACGGCTTCGCGGCAGGCTTTCGCAAGCGCGCCCGTCGTTTTGGGAAAAAGCCGGGGCGGTGGTGGTGTCCTGATCGGGGCTAGTTTCGGGAGCCGCCTGCTATTGACCCGGAGCAAGTCCAGCATACGGTCGATGCCACTTCGACGCAGGCGGCAAACGTCGCCGGGTCAGCTACGGCTGGTCCACTGGGTCCAGTGTCTCAAGGTATTTTTCGACATGCTCACGCCATAGCTCTGGGTATCCGCTCAGGTAGTGACCATTCCCGCCGGGAACGTCAAATTCGATAAACTCTCCCTTGCCGCCCGCCTTTGCAAAGGTCTTGTATGCGATCGACTGTGCGCAATTGAGAACGTCCGATCGCCCCTGCCGTAGAGCCACAACGTCGCTCGATCATATTTTGCGCCGCGTTCAAATAGCGCTCCGTTGATCTCGCTTGCCGTCCGGCAACGCTCGCCGACCCAGCCCCCGACAAAGTTGATGACGCCGGCGATCTGTTGGGGATGTAATCCCGCATACGTGATCGACAGGATTCCCCCTCCCGACGACCCCCCGATGAGAAGCCGCTTACCGGCGACATCGGGACGCCGTTGGAGCGCCGCAATAGCCGCCTTAATGTCGTTGAGCGCCCGCTCCGCGCCCGGCAGCGATCTGCCCGGATCGTACGAATAGCCCTTCGCCGCGTCCGCCTCTAACCCCTCATCATGGAGGCCGTCCGACTTGCCCCTGCCGCGGCGTTGTGGAAAGGCGACCATCCATCCCTTTTCGAGGAAGAACTCCGCAAGCTCGGGGTGCGACTCCGGCCGTGTAAGCGATGCCGGCGTCCCCCTGTAAATCCGACCATGGTTGAAAACAAGCAAAGGGAAAGGCCCCGAACCTTTCGGCTTGAAAAGAACCACCTCGAGGCGGACGCGTTTGCCATCTTCAGTCAGGTCAGTATCGAGAAACTCGAGCTCGTCCGACCAATTGATGGTCGCGCCAGGCCGGGTCAACGCGGCAAGCTCGATCCTCGACATTCTGGCTTGGAAGTGAGGCTGGAAACAGTTGAACGTCGCCAGCAACATATCCGCGGCTGTCAGCTTGTAAGTGGCGATATCATCGGCTAGGGTGAGAGTATCGCCTGATACTGTCCCCTCCTCCCGGCTCCACTCGCGCACGAAAACCCCGCCACATGGCCCGTCACCTGGGGAATCGCCGTTCGCCCAGACAACGCGTGCCTCGCCATCGACGCGAATGTCTTCGACGATGAGGATGTGGCGCCAATAATTATCCCACGCACCGACCCATGCTCCGAGCAGCCGCTTCTGAGTTTCGGATGCCGATTGGGGGGCGGCCGAAACGTGTGCATCATCCGGGATGGGAACGCCATCAATGACGAGTTCGGCACTTGATACCATCTGCCCGAACCATAGAAACACCGCGACGGCAAACCAGTAGATGGCTCCACGCATTGTGGCACCTCTCAACAAGCTGCGCATCAATCCTCTAGCAGTCGGCTCTTGAGTCTGCAAATGGCGCAACGCGCACCCGATACGCTTTGACCCCAATCCGGTTTTTTGAACATCGCGGCGCGGACCTACATGCGAGATTGAACCTGCAATACTTCGAGGCTGAATGATCCAGTTCAATCTCTCGTTTTCCCCGCTTCTGCCCTGGCCGGTTTTGCTCGGACTGGGGGCGATCGCGCTTGGCCTCGCCGGTTTGGGCTTCTATGCACGCGGAAGGGGAACTTTTCTCCGCGCGCTTGGCATTGGCTTGCTGCTCCTTGCCTTGACCGGCCCCGCCTTGGTACGCGAGGACCGCAATCCGCTGAAGAACGTCGTGGCCGTAGTCGTCGATCAAAGCGGCAGCCAGACGATTGGCGAACGTCCCGCCCAGACGGAAAAGGCCCGCGAAAAACTTGAGAAAAGCCTCAACGCGCTCGGCAATGTCGAAGTCCGTGTCATCGAGAGCGGGCGCTCCGATAGCGACGCCGACGGCACCAGGCTGTTTGCGGCATTGAACGCCGGGCTCGCCGACGTGCCGTTGGAACGCCTCGGCGGCGTGTTCATGATCACCGATGGCCTCGTCGACGATATTCCAGCGGACGCGAGCGCGCTTGGCTTCAAGGCGCCGCTGCACGCGCTCATCACCGGCCATGAAGGCGAGCGCGACCGGCGGATCGAGCTTTTGGAGGCGCCGCGCTTCGGCATCGTCGGCAAGGATCAAACGATTGAGTTGCGGGTGCTCGACACCGCGGACAAAGGCGATCCCGTCGCCCTCAAGGTTCGCCGCGACGGCAATCCAATAGCCACGATTGTCGCGACGCAAGGCGAACGGCTTCGCGTGCCGGTCAAAATCGAACATGGCGGCCCAAATGTCGTCGAACTCGAGGTCGAGGCATTGCCGGACGAACTGACCGCGATCAACAACAAGGCGGTGCTGACGATCGAGGGCGTGCGCGACAAGTTGAAGGTTTTGCTCGTTTCAGGGGAACCGCATGCGGGCGAGCGCATGTGGCGCAACCTTCTCAAATCCGACGCCAATGTCGATCTTGTGCATTTCACCATTTTGCGGCCGCCGGAAAAGCAGGATGGGACGCCGATCAACGAATTGTCGCTGATTGCGTTTCCGACCGCCGATCTCTTCGGCCGGAAGATCAAGGAGTTCGATCTCATCGTCTTCGACCGTTATTCGAATCAAAGCATCCTGCCGTTGATTTATTTCGATAACATCGTCCGCTATGTCCGCGAAGGTGGCGCGCTGATGCTCGCGGCAGGTCCCGATTTCGCTCGCCCCGAAGGGCTCTATTACTCGCCGTTGGGGCGAATCGCGCCGGCGCGCCCCGACGGCAGCCTGACCGAGCACGCCTTCCGTGCCGCGATCACCGAAGATGGCGCCAAACATCCGGTGACGCGCGGCTTGCCAGGCGCAGATCAAAACCCGCCCGCCTGGAGCGAATGGTTCCGCCAAGTCAATGCCGAGGTCGCGCACGGCACCAGCATTTTGTCCGGCGCCGCCGGAAAACCGCTGCTCGTTCTCGCGCGCGAGGGCAAGGGCCGGGTGGCGCTTCTCCTCACCGATCAAATGTGGCTCTGGGCGCGCGGTTTCGAAGGCGGTGGCCCACACCTCGATCTTTTGCGCCGGCTCGCGCATTGGCTGATGAAGGAGCCGGAGCTCGAAGAGGAGGCCTTGCGCGCCAATGTGCGCGGGCACGCCATCGAAATCGAACGCCAGAGCCTGAAGGCCGATACACCGCCGGTCACTGTCGCCTCGCCTTCGGGCGCGGAAGAAAGTGTAAGCTTGACGCCGGCCGAGCCGGGCCTTTCCCGTGCCAGCGTGAATGCCTCTGAACCCGGTCTCTACCGCTTGCGCGATGGAAATCTATCCGTCCTCGCCAATGTAGGGCCGGAAAATCCGCGCGAATTCCAGGAAGTCGTCTCGACGCCAGAAAGACTAAAACCCCTCGCGGAAGCGACGGGGGGCACGGTGCGCCGGATCGGCAATGCGGAAATTAGCGAAATCTCCCTGCCGCGTCTTGTCGCGATTGGGGAAAGTCCCGTCTATGGCGGGGCCGGTTATGCCGCGATCAAGCGCATTGGCGCCAGCGAAGTGAAGGGCGTGAGCGTGCTGCCGCTCGCGATCGGCTTCTTGGGCCTTGCCGCGCTGCTGGGAAGCGTCAGTGCGGCGTGGCTTTTTGAGGGGCGGAGGTGGACGCGCCCAAAACTATTACGGCTCAATCACACGATACCGAAAACACTGCGAGAGAGCGATTGACGCGCGAGAGAAAACCAACATAGGCGATTACCTCATTAATTTCCGAACGCGGGATGACTGAAATTCTATCTATGGAGACTTGCGAGACCTCGCGTAACCCGTTCGGTCACGTGGGTTCAATCGTGAGGCGGAATTGGTCCGCGTCGGCTCCCAACATTGCTGTCAGCGGACAGATCACAACCGGCGGCAAACCGGCGAAGAGATCCGTTTGCACCACCAACGCCGGGCGCGGCTTGCCCTAAGCTCCGGGCACGGCCTTCAACTTGTTCTGGCTGCGGGATCAAGTCTGCCGCTTCGGGAACCGCGGCGCAGAATTCCCAACATCAGTGAACGCATGCTGACCCAATAGCTTCGCGAGTTGCAAGACGACGGCATCGCCCACCGCAAGGTTTGTCCGGTCGTGCCTCCCAAGGTGGAATATTCGCTCGCGGCCTACGGGCGGACCCTGCGGCCGATCACGGACCTGATGTGCAAGTGGGGCGAGACGCACCTGCGGCGGTTGATAGGAGGCGCGGGCTGACGCAACCGCCGCAAGAAGGCCTAACCTGGTGGAGCGTGTTGACGAGACTTAACGGGCTGCAAGGCGCCGCCATGCCCTTGGCTCAAAGCCCCAAACCCCGCGCACAATTCCGTGCATGAGTCTCGGTAGAACAAAAGCGGAACTTGATTCGCTTCGGGGCGTCGTTTAGGCCTTCGCGCATGGGAAAAAATGTCGCGCCGCCACTTCCGCCAAGCCGGAAACCGGAGGACGTCAATCTGCGCGACGCGCTCGAAGAGCGCTATCTTGCCTACGCGCTTTCGACCATCATGGGGCGCGCCTTGCCCGACGCCCGCGACGGGCTGAAGCCGGTGCACCGGCGCATCCTCTACGGCATGCATATTTTGCGTCTCGATCCGGGCGCCGCCTTCAAAAAATGTGCGAAAATCGTCGGCGACGTGATGGGCTCTTTCCATCCGCATGGCGATCAGGCGATCTACGACGCTCTCGTCCGCCTCGCCCAGGATTTTTCCTCGCGCTATCCGCTCATCGATGGCCAGGGCAACTTCGGCAATATCGATGGCGATGGCGCCGCCGCCTATCGCTACACCGAAGCGCGGATGACCGATGTCGCCGGGCTCTTGCTCGAAGGCATCGACGAGGACGCGGTCGAGTTCCGCGAGAATTATTCGGGCGACCAGAGCGAGCCAATTGTCCTGCCCGCCGCGCTGCCGAACCTGCTTGCCAATGGCGCGCAAGGCATCGCGGTTGGCATGGCAACGTCGATCCCGCCGCATAATCTCGCCGAACTTTGCGACGCGGCGCTTTACCTTATCTCGCACAACAATGCCACGACCGCGCAATTGCTAGGTTTCGCGCCGGGGCCGGATTTCCCGACCGGCGGAATCCTTGTCGAATCTGGGCCAGCGATCGCCGAGGCTTACGAGAGCGGGCGGGGTTCGTTCCGGCTGCGGGCGCGCTGGTCGCGGGAGGAGGGAAGCCGCGGCGCGTGGGCCGCCATCGTCACCGAAATTCCATACATGGTGCAGAAGTCGAAGCTCATCGAAAAGATCGCCGAGCTGTTGGCCGACAAGAAGCTGCCGGCCGTCGCCGATGTCCGCGACGAATCCGCCGAGGATGTCCGCATCGTCATCGAGCCACGGGCCCGCGCGGTCGATCCTGAAATGATGATGGAACAGCTTTTTAGATTGACCGAGCTGGAGAGCCGGTTTCCGATGAACATGAACCTGCTCGCCGATGGCGTCGTGCCCCGCGTGGTCTCCTTCAAGGAGGCCTTGCGGCAATGGCTCGACCATCGCCGCGACGTTCTTCTGCGCCGCGCGCGGCACCGGCAGGCCGGGATCGCGCACCGGCTCGAAGTCGTCGCCGGAATGCTCGTCGTCTTTTTAAACCTCGACGCGGTGATCGCGATCATTCGTGAGGCCGCCGATCCAAAGCAAGAGTTGCAGACAATTTTCGACCTTTCCGGCGTGCAAGCGACTTACATTCTCGATACAAGGCTACGCGGCTTGCGCCGGCTTGAAGAAATGCAGCTGCGCCGCGAAAGCGACGATCTTGCGAAGGAAAAGCGCGAGATCGAGGCATTGCTTGGCGATGAAGCCAAGCAATGGAGAACGGTCGCCGCGCAAATTCGCGAGCTCAAGAAGAAATACGGTCCCGAAACAAAGATCGGCCGCCGCCGCACGAGTTTTGGCCAAACGCCCGATATCGCCGATGCCGATATCGCCGGAGCGATGATCGAGCGCGAACCGGTGACGATCGTAGTTTCCGAGAAAGGCTGGATCAGGGCGCTCAAGGGCCATGTCACGGATTTGGCCGGCGTGCAGTTCAAAGGCGGCGACGGATTGGCCGTGTCGTTTTTCGCCGAGACCACATCGAAAATCCTCGTTCTCGTGAGCGATGGAAGGATTTTCACGCTCGACGCAGCGAAATTGCCGGGCGGGCGCGGCCAGGGCGAACCCGTCCGTCTGATGGCCGATATTGAGGAAAGCGAGACGATCAAAGCCGTCTTTCCCTACGCGCCAGGTCGGAAGATGCTGGTGGCGGCGAGCGATGGCCGGGGATTCGTAGCAAACCAGGACGAGATGATTGGCGGTACGCGCAAAGGCAAACTGCATCTTACCGTTGCAAAGCCGGCAACCGCCGCGCTCATCGTTCCCGCCGATGGCGATCATGTGGCGGCGATTGGCGAGAACCGCAAGCTTTTGATTTTCCCGCTCGCGCAATTGCCGGAGATGCCGCGCGGCAAGGGCGTGCGGCTGCAAAAATACAGGGGCGGCGGGCTCAGCGATGCCAAGGTCTTTTATCTTGGCCAGGGCTTGAACTGGAAAGACTCCGCCGGGCGGACATTTGGCGCCGGCGCAAGCGATTTACGGGATTGGATCGGCAACCGCGCCGAAGCCGGGCGCCTGCCTCCAAAAGGATTCCCGCGAAGCAACAAGTTCGGATGAACGCCGTGTGGCGTGGGACGCGGTGACAAACTAAACTGTTTCCAATTCATTGACTGCGATGCCAAATTCTTTCCTGCGGATTCATCCCTATCCAGCTTATTGTCTGTCCATCTGATGCAATACTGCCTTCAGTCCGAGCGCCATCTTCAACTCCAGGAAAGTTCGAATCAGGTGCCTCCCGAAATGTTGCGATTATTGTGTTTCCCTCGATGATTCCCTTCCCCTTGTGGTGCCAAACCCTATTCCCGTACGTTCCTATTCCGTCCCAATGCTGTTACCTTCTTGGGTGACTGTGTAACGCCCAGTTCCTCCAACCCAAATCCCAGCAATAGTGGAAGAACGAGTAATCTCCTCGTTGGACCCGGAATTCCGGAGCGTGTATTTAAGTGAATTAAAAATAGTTAGTCTACAGTCAGAGTCTGTGCGGTGACTTCATG
>QHBR01000142.1 GCA_003244015.1 Hyphomicrobiales bacterium
TTGGTGCAACGCGTTGCTGTCGTTCAAGAAGCCCAACCGGCGCTAAGGCCGCCGCCGGCGGTTTCGCGCGTTCAAGACAATATTCTCGCCCGCCGCGAACGCGATTTCCTCGACTGGCTTTGCTTGCATATGCCGCGCGCCGTCACCCCGGACAAGCTCACCGGATTTGGCGCTTGCGGCGCCTGCCTGGTGTTTGCCTCCTATGCGGCGACCCGCTTGCATCCGGCGTTTTTCTGGCTGGCGACGCTCGGCGTCGTCATCCACTGGCTCGGCGATTCGCTCGATGGGAGCCTCGCCCGTTACCGCCAGATAGTCCGGCCGCGCTACGGCTATTTTCTCGATCATTCCGTCGATGCGCTCTGCAATTTGACGATCATGGCCGGCGCCGGGCTTTCCGCCTATATCCGTTTGGACGTAGCTTTGTTTGCGCTGCTTGGCTATTTCATGCTTTGCATGTACGTGTTTCTGTACAACCACGTCTCGCAAAGGTTTCAATTATCGTTTCTGGCGCTCGGACCGACAGAACTTCGCGTCGGCTTGATCGGCATCAATTGCTGGATGTATTTTGCAGGCGATTTGAGGATTGCGATCGGAGGCGAGACGTTCTCGCCCTACGATCTCGTGCTTTGCGGCGCGGGAATCGTTTTTGTTTGTCTCTTCGCCATCAACGTTTTCAACGTGGCGCGCAAGCTCCGCCTCGAGGAGGCATCGCCAAGCCGGCCGGCGGGGATTCCGGCAAACCCAGCACGCTCCGCCCGGAGATGTTCACCGGGCAGTCACTGAATGCGTATTCTGGAATCCAGAGTTCGAGACGCCTCCGCAACCCATTGCGTTTGCAAAGAAGCCGCTTAGAGCGCGTCCCGATCAAATGGAATCATTTGATCGATAAGGACGTAGCTCAAAATCAAGTAGCTCAAAATCAAAGAGTTGCGGCATGTCCTCATCGAAAAAGCCGAGCAACTTTTTCGGGACATGTTCTAGGGGTTTCCATTGGAACAAACGCCTCCCAACTTACCGCCGCGCTCGTTGCGCCGCGCGCCGCATGAGCGGGAAGAAAAGCGCATAGGGCAATAGACACATGGCCTTGAAAGCGTAGGCAAGCCGGTGCGGAAACAGGACCTCGAAGCCTTTTTTTTCGAAACCGTCGCAAATAATTCTGGCCGCGCGATCCGCGCCCATAATGAAAGGCATTTCAAAATCATTTTGCGCCGTCATCGCTGTGTGGACAAAACCCGGATTGACGACCTGGATGGTGAGACCCGCCTGCTCGTAGGAGAGTCTTAACGCTTCCGCCATGTAGATCAGGGCCGCTTTGGCCGAACCATAGGCGGACGACCCCGCGATACCGCCGTAACCCGCCAGGGACGAGGTGAGAGCGATCTGGCCTTTGCCGCGCCGCTTCATTGCGGCGAGCACGGGATCGAGACAATTGACTGTCCCGCCGACATTGATCTCGAAAGTGCGCCAGACCAGGCTGGCCGAAAATCCGTCGCGCTCGGCGATGAAATAGACGCCCGCGTTAAGGAAGGCCAGCGCGATTGGTCCATGCGCCGCCTCGATACCGGAGACCGTGGCGGCCATGGCCGCGCGGTCCGTCGTATCGCCGGGAAAGCTGAAAATATTGTGGGATTCCGCGGCCATGGCGTCAAGTTCGGCGGCTCGGCGCGCCGTCGCCGCGACCGCAAAGCCGCGTTGGACAAGTTCGAGAGCCACCGCGCGGCCAATGCCCGAACTTGCTCCCGTGACCCACGCGATGCCGTCATTTGGATGGGCACGATACATCCGTTTACCTCAAACCATAGGCAATACCCAACAATATCTGCTCCAAGCCGGTCGCATGGGCCGGATAGTACACTTTTGTGCGGGATAAACTAGAGCCGCTTGCAAGGCTCGCGATCGAGCGATTTTTCCGTACCGGCGACGGCCTTTTAGCGAGCGTTCCGGACATCGGATGCCATTCGGCCTTTGCCGCGCCGCGCACGCCAGAACCTACCGCAGGATTTGCCTTGCAATCGCCCGTTGACGCGAATCGCGATCTCGGTGGCTTGGAATCGCTTCTATCGCAAGAGTCTCTTGCCGATGGCGAACAGCACGCGCGGGACGTTGATCTCGTCGACCATGCCGCGATAGGCGCCGGTGAAGAGTCTGGCCGTAAGCGCGCGGCGCAGCCGGCTTTCGGCGTTGAATGCGATAGCAAAGTTTTGCTCAACGCCTTGCCTTTGGTCCAGGTGGAGAAAACGGAACGGCACTTGCTGGACGTCGCCGTCCAGCAGCAAAACGCCTTCCTCTCCTTCTCTTGCCCACGCCGGAGGGAGACCTAAAATTTTCGCCCCGCCAAGCGATATATTGGCGATTGTGCACACGCTGTCCGCTTGGCCGCGACCCCGGATTACCGCCTGGTCTTTCGCGGAAAAGCGCGCCTCCTCGCGCCGCTGCGGCAGCTCGACGCAGACCGCCACCGCCAGAAGCAGAATCGCGATGTTGTAGATGCTCCAGAACACATTGACCGCAAACCCTGGCTCGACGTTCAGGTCAGAATAGGCGGACGTATTGATAAGGATGCCAAGGAACGTCGCCAAAGCCGCGAGGGCGAACGGCAGGAGATAAGTCCATTGAATGACGACGCCCCCGCTGCACGAGCCCTTGGGAGTGACCTTGAACGGGCGGCCAAACGGCCTTGTCAAGCCGGCCAGCACCGTTAGCATGATCACGATTGACGGCAGCAATTGCGATAGATCGGTCATGACCGGCAGCACGAACTTGCGGCCATAAAAGCCAATGAAGATGATCGAACCAACCGCGGAGGGTGCGAGCCAATAAATCAGGCCGCCGGCAGTGGCGTCAATCACGGACGTTTCCGTCCACCGATAAATCATGGGGGCAGTCAGCATGAGAACCTTGAAAGGAAAAGTGAAGATCCAATAGAAACTGCCATCGAAAGACGACAAGCGGCTTACCGGCCTCAACCGCGCTCGCCCGACGAACGACCAACGCGTATAAATCTGCTGAATGGCGCCGAGGCACCAGCGGGAGCGCTGGGTGATATAGGCCTGCAACCCGTCCGGCGAGAGCCCCATACTGAGCGGCTCATTGAAATAGATCGTGCGATAGCCATGTTCCTCCATCTTGAAACTCGTGAGCATGTCCTCGGTGACGGCTCGGTCGCCATGCCCTCCGTGGCGAGCAAGGCCTCGACGCGAAATACGGCGGAGGTCCCGCAACAAAACGCCGCGCCCAAGCATCCTTGGCGGACAAGAGGACGTCGAAAAAAAACCGCTGCTCGTCTGGCCACACGGTTGCGCACATGAGATTTGTCTGGATCGGATCCGGATTGAAGAAGTGCTGCGGCGTCTGGACGATGCCGACGTCCCGCTCCGCAAACAAACCGAGCGTGCGCTTCAATATATTGACGTTGGGCACAAATCGGCGTCGAGCAAGAGGATGAACGCTGGCCGCCTTCCGCTCGAAAGGGCATGCTTAAGGCCGTTGTTCACATTGCCTGCCTTCGCATGCTTGCCCTTGACCCTGAAGACATGATGCGCGCCAAGATCGTGGGCGAGGTCGCGGACGAAATCGCGCGCGCCATCGTCGAGAACGAAAACGCGAAGATCAGGGTGGTCGATTGCCATCGCGCCGACGATCGTGCGTTCGAGGACCGAGACCGGCTCATCGTAAGTCGCGATGAAGACATCCACCGGCGCGGCGAGGAGGGGCGAGTTTTGCGCGGCGTCCGCGTCCGCCGATCTGTCCTTGGTGCGGGATAGAAAGAAGCAGACGATCATCGAACTGAGGTTGTTCATGGCTTCGAAAAAGAAGAATGTCCAAGCCCAGGCCTGTTGCAGCAAATTCTGCCCGTTGGGCATTCCTAATGTTGCGTGCCACCAGAGATACCGGCTTTGCACAAGAACCCCATCCTGCACAAAAACTTCGAAGGCCGCACAAAAACCCCCGTCACGATAGCTGAGACCCGAGGGGTAGACCTTTCACAAATTGCCGTGAGGTTCCAATCAGGTTGACCGTTTGGGACGGCCGGCAGCTTGATCGCGGAAGCCTTCATACGCTCCAAGCCCCATTTGCGGCCGTAACTGAAACGATACTTCTCGCGGCGAATGATGGTGCAAATGAACAGCGCGACTGGTAAATCCACAGAAAACTTCGGGTAGAGGATATTCACATCGTCTGATGCCCAAAACGGTTCCCGCTGAAAATACGCATCGGCGACTCCATTCCCATTATAATTGACCGTGATCACGTTCGCCGGATGCAATGGGGCTACCTTCACCCTTTGTCGGAGGCCGTTGTTTGAATCAATCGCGGAAATGAACGGGATTGGTCCGGGCTGCATATTCGCCTTGGTTAGGCGCTTTCCTTTCTTGATGTCGAATAGGTCCGACAACAAAAACGATTTCCAGCCGCCAGTGTACATCGGCGCCTGAGGCTGCTCTTCAACGTTTGCAAAATCTGTTTCCAGCACCGAGGTATCTTGATCCTGAACCCACTTCGGAAACTCCTCAGGCTCGGGAATCAAAAGAGTGCGCAATGTTCGATTTGCCTCACGGCCGAACGCTGAATAGCGAAATCGATTGTGACGGATCGCCAGACAAATAAATAGCTTCTCCGCAAATGAGAGCTTAGCCTGCGGGCGCAGCACGGCCACATTCTGCGCTGTATAGAATGGGCGCATCTGCACGAACGAGGCAAGCAGCTTAGTTCCCCCCAGCGCGACCGTGATTAACCCTGCTTCAAATGGTGCCGCCCCGGCAACGGGCCGAACCCGCGCGGAGACGCCATGATTTCCGCTTGAACGTCCGACAAAGTTGACCCAATCGCCGCTGCTAGCGCCATCGACGACCTTCATCTTGTTAAGATCGAATTTATTCCCGTAGGTCACATCGAACATTTCATTGAGAGGCTTCATCCGGTCCTCCCATTTCGTTCATGATGCGGAAAACGATATATCTGGGCACCTCGAAAAATATTC
>QHBR01000180.1 GCA_003244015.1 Hyphomicrobiales bacterium
GCTCCCAAATCGGTTGACCAACCTCCTTGAATCAAAACATGGTTAATCAGGTCTTAACCCTAGAAACTTCTCGATCGCGGAATCGAAAAAGAATCGCTTAAATTCAAAGATTTGAAGGATGTCAGAAACGAAAAAGCCGAGCAACTTTTTCGGGGCATGCTCCAGAAGCCAGGCCAGCCTCAGACTGCCTTAGCGCTTCAGAAACCGCGCGAAAGCGGCGAGCGCGACATCGGACACATGATGCTCGATGCCCTCGGCATCGAGTTCCGCGCATTGCTCCGGAACGCCGACGGCGCGCAGAATATCGACAACGAGCCGATGCCGGGAGCGGACACGATCGGCGAGGCCATGCCCCTCCGGCGTCAGGAACACGCCGCGATAGAGCTTCGAGGTGGCAAGCCCCTCTCGTTTCAGGCGGGCGATCGTTTTGATCGCTGTTGCGTGCGTCACTCCGAAACGGTGGGCGATATCCGTAGGGCGCGCTTCGCCGCCGCTCGCCAGAAGGTCGTCGATCAATTCGACATAGTCCTCGAGGACCGCCGCGGCCTGCGCCGAACGCGCCTTTTCAAAGCGCCGGGCCTGCACTGCCTCGACCGGCAGCTCGGCGGGAGGCGGCTCCACAATCGCTCTCTTGATCATTAAACTTTAGTCCTTTGGCCACGCGATGCGCGCGTGCCACCGCTCCAATTCGAAGAAAACAGATCCAAGTCAACTTTTTTGTTTGATTATTTTGTAGCCCATGCTACATCTTATGCCATGGGAGGCAGCAGGCGCCAATCATTCCGCGAAGAGCCACTTGGATTAGTAAGCCTTCGCACAAAGGCGCCTTTATTAAGTTTTTTTAAGATTAAGTTTTTTTAAGGTCGCTGTTGTTGACCGTCGCACGAAAGGAAGCCGATGCCGCCGACCGCCGCCCAGACTATCCCGCAAGAATCCGTGCGTTCGCTTGGCGCCGCGTATGGCAGCGTAAAGATTCGAAAGACCGGCCCGGTTTTTCGCCGTTTTCTGAGTTTCGCGGGACCCGGTTACCTCGTCGCGACCGGTTACATGGATCCGGGCAATTGGGCGACCGCGATTGCCGGCGGCGCGAGTTTCGGCATGGCGCTGTTGTTCATCGCGGTTCTGTCGAGCCTGATGGCTATCTTGCTGCAAGCCCTTTCGGCGCGGCTCGCCTTCGCGACGGGACGCGATCTCGCCCAGAATTGCGGCCAGTCCTTTCCGCGCCCGGTGAGGCTCGGCTTTTGGCTGATCATGGAGATGGCGATCGTCGCGACCGACCTCGCCGAAGTGATCGGCACCGCGATCGGCCTTGAACTCCTCACCGGATTGCCGCTCGGCGCCGGGGTTGTTTTGACCTCGCTCGACGCCCTGCTCATTCTCGCCTTCATGCGCTTCGGTTTCCGCAAGATCGAGGCGTTCGTCGTCGCGCTTCTTGTTTTGATCGCTTCCTGTTTCGCAATCGAGCTTGTCCTCGCCCGGCCCGACATGGCGGATGCGGCAAAGGCCCTTTTGCCCAGCCGAGACCTGTTCACCAACCCGGCAATGCTCTATCTCGGGCTCGGGATTTTGGGCGCGACGGTCATGCCGCATAATCTCTATCTGCATTCGGGCATTGTCCTGACCCGGGCAATCGGTCCGAGCCACGCCGAAAAGGCATCCGCCATACGCCTTGCGATCCTCGATTCGACGATCGCGCTTCTTTTCGCGCTGTTAATCAATGGATCGATCCTGATCCTCGCCGCCGCTGCTTTTCATGCGCATGGCCACCCGGAGGTCGCCGCATTGCCGGACGCCTACCGGCTGATCGCGCCCCTGCTCGGCAGCGCGCTCGCCGCCAAGCTCTTTGCCATCGCCCTCATCGCCTGCGGCATGAACTCGACCTTGACCGCCACACTCGCGGGTCAGATCGTCATGGAGGGCTTCGTCAATATAAGGCTCAACCCGGTGGCGAGGCGGCTGTTGACCAGGCTCATCGCCATCGTGCCGGCGGTCGCCACCATTCTCATCGGCGGCGCCAGCGCGACGAACGGATTACTCGTCCTGAGCCAAGTTGTGTTAAGTCTCACCCTGCCTTTCGCGGTCGTTCCCCTGGTTTGGTTTACCGCGTCGTGCGGGCGCATGGGGGGCCTTGTCGCACCGTGGACGACAAGCGCGGTCGCCGCCCTGATCGCGGTGGCGATCATCGGCCTAAACGCGAAGCTCGTCTTCGACGCCATTGCTGGTTGAGCTGAAGCCGCTGAACGCGCTTACCGGTTCAAGCTCCGCCAAGTTTTACCAGCGCGGCGGCGAGCTTTTCCGTCCGGGACAGAGCGGCCTCTCGTCTTTGCCATGTGGGTGGTCAGCGAGATCGCGGCGATGGCGACCGATCTCGCGGAGTTCCCCGGCGGTGCGATCGGACTTTCTCTCCTGTTCAACCTCCCGCTCTTCTGGGGCATGATAGTCACCGCGATCGTGACCTACGGAATTCTGATGTTCGAGAGACGAGGCTTCAGACCGGTCGAGCTGATCATCGGTGCCTTGGCAGCGATCGTCTGCCTCTGTTATCTGATCGAGATATTCATCGCCCCGGTGGACTGGGCGGCTGCGGCATTCCACACGGCCGTTCCGCAGCTCGAAGATGCTGCGGCGGTCACGCTCGCCGTGGGCATCATTGGCGCCACCGTCGTGCCGCATGCCATTTACCTCCATTCCGGCCTCACTCACGTCCGGCTGAGCGCGCGCGACGACGCCGACCGGCGTAAGCTCCTCCGCTTTTCCAACCGGGAAGTCATTGTCGCGCTCGCGATCGCCGGCGCAGTGGGAAACACAAAGCCGAATAGAAATTATGGATGTGCCGTTTGGGCGCTCATCTTCGTTCCCGGCTTTATTTCGTCTGTCGCCCTGGCGGCTATCATGTCGCCCTCATGCAGAGGGCCAAAAATTTCCACCATGCCCTTTGCGGCGTTGCCGCGTTTTACATCGACCCATTCGGTCAAACCATCCTTCTTAATTCTTATAACAAATGTTTTCTCGGTGGTTGCCGCCACGGTTCTCATAGGAACCACGAAACCCTTAGCCTGGCGCGTTACCGGCCAGATAACATCGGCATACATTCCAGGAAGGAGAATGCGATCTGAATTGTCTACGTCCAGCTCGACCATTTCCGTGCGCGTTCGCAGATCGAGCGAATGTGACATGCGTGAGATTTTGGCGGCGAACGTCCGATCTGGAAAAGCCGGAACAGCGAACGAAACCTCGTTTCCTTCCTTCACGCCGTCGACATAGGCTTCCGGCACCGCCACCACGAGACGCAACGTCTTGATCTTTTCCACCCGGAAAATAGGCACGGCTCCGTTATTGCCGCCGGCGATCACAAAGGCTCCCGTATGAAGATTGCGGGTGGTGACGACTCCCTCAAAAGGAGCAAGCACCGTCAGATAGTTCTTTTGCTCTTGCAGGGCGTTCAAATTCTCGTCATGGCGACCCTGTT
>QHBR01000235.1 GCA_003244015.1 Hyphomicrobiales bacterium
CGTCCACGGCTTCCGCCAAGCATAATTCCATTTCGCCGAAGTTTTCGGCATTGCTGTTTCGCAGCACCCCGGCCGCCGCGCGCATATCGGCAATTTCGCGATGCACCGCGGCGCCCCCCGACAGAGCGAGCTTACGCTGCACTAAATCGATTTCCTGTATGCCATTGGTGCCTTCGTAGATCGCGGCAATTCTCGCGTCGCGGAGAAATTGCGCAGCGCCAGTCTCTTCGATGTAGCCCATGCCGCCATGAACCTGGATTCCGAGCGAGGCAACCTCGTTGCCGATATCGGTGGAAAAGGCCTTGGCGACCGGCGTCAGCAAGGACGCACGTTCAGCAGCCCGCTCCCGCGCAAAACTGTCTTTTTCCCGGCGCGAACGATCGATCGAATCCGCCGTCATGAGACAGATCGCCCGCGCGGCCGCCGTCATCGCCTTCATCGTCATGAGCATGCGGGCAACCCCTGGATGTTGCACGATGGGGCTCATCGCCTCGCCCATATCGCCTGGGACATGACCCTGGCGTCTCTCCTTTGCGTAGCCAAGCGCTTGCTGAAACGCGCGCTCCGCGATCGCGACGCCTTGCACGCCGACATTCAGCCTGGCGCTGTTCATCATCGTGAACATGCAGGCAAGTCCCTTGTTCTCCACGCCGACAAGAAAGCCCGTTGCGCCGCCATGATCGCCAAAAACCATCGTGCAGGTCGGCGAGGCATGGATGCCGAGCTTATGTTCCAACGAAATGCACTGGACATCGTTGCGCGCGCCAAGCGCGCCAGCGGCATCGACGAGAAATTTCGGCACGAGGAAGAGCGAGATGCCGCGCGTTCCCTTCGGCGCGCCGGGCAAGCGCGCGAGCACGAAATGAATGATGTTATCGGCCATATCGTGCTCGCCTCGAGACAGCAACATTCAGTGCCGCCGCGACCATGCTGCTGCTCTCGCCAGCCGCAAGCCGCGCCATCGCCCGCTCGCGCAAATCCATTGAATAAGGCTTTGCCATGCCTGCCGACCTCCTTCGGTCAGCAGGTTGAATCTGATTTGCAATCCTTTGGGAATCCCGATTCAATCAAAATGCGACTCGCTCTAGGGTCAGACGACACGCCGGTAGGCCGCCAGGAACGTGCGGACCGCAATGCCGACCACGTGGTCGGTGCGCTCGTCGGTCGGTGCATCGCCGGCATTGAAGGGGAGCGGTTTCAAGATCGTGGCGCAGCAGGAATCCAGGAACTCGGCCGCCGCGACCTCGCAGTCCTCGATTACCAGGTTCCCGGCAGCGACCTCACTCTCGAGATAGCGGTGCACCGTCGCCACCCCCTTCGCAGGACCCGTTTCGTAGAACGTTCTGCCGATCTCCGGCATGCGTTCCGAGATGCTGATGACCGTGCGTTTTTCGCTCGGGAAGGACGCGCCCTGCACACGCCCGGCCAGGGTCTTCGGCCAATCGTAGGCTTTGATGAATCCCGCACGGTATTCGTAGTTCGCATAGGTGTATTTCGTGACGGGCTCGCGGTCGTTGAGCCCCTCCTTCCTGCATATGCGCAGCCACATATCCGTGGCCTCCGCGACGGTCCCGACGTCACCAGACCGCGCATGCCCTTTTTTCCGTAACGATCCACTTTCCAGAAAAGCGCGTGCCTCCTTCAACGTGTTGAAGGTGGCATAGGTGTAGCCGGATTTCGTCGTGTTGGAGGGATAGCGGACCTGGTAAGTTGTTCCTTTCGCTCCGGTTCTTTTTCTTATGTCTGCCATAATATATTCATAGCAAATCTGTTGGGTAAACTGCAATCGTTGAAAGCTCAGTTGTCATAAGCTCGCTCTGCTTCAACCTGTCTATTGAAATAAGCGCTCAACAGTGCATTTCTTTCGATTTTAAGCCGTCCCTCGATGGGATCGATGAACCAAGGCAGCTTGCGCTTTCCTTTCGCGTCCATGTCTGACGAGCGTTTTATCTGACGTGGGGTCAGGTGAATATTCATCTCGGCAAGAAGCTGACGGGCCTCTTCAAGATCGAGATAGTAAGGTCGTTGACCGCCAACGCTGCGCTTGCGAGTTGCCTTCCGGAAGCCGGCCATCGCGGCGTTCTTGCTCAGTGTCTTCCCAATCTGCTTCCGTCACGTTGCTTTCGGCGATCCTTGCGCCAAGTATTCCAATACTTCATTATAAACCAATATTCATAATTATCCAATTTTTGGACGGCCCTTCGCTTGCCCGAATTTCATTGACTTTATGTTGTCAGATATGACAACATATAATGGATGACACCAAGACCCGGCCGATTGCATGGATCAAAGCGGCCCGAAAAGTTTTTGAGGAATTCCCATCAGGGGCGCGGCAGGATTTGGCTCGCGCCCTGACCGTCTTTGCCGAGGGCGGACATCCCGACATTGCGAAGCCGCTGACCGGCTTTGGGTCTGGCGTGCTGGAGCTGGCGTTGAAACATCGAGGGGATGCCTTCCGCGTCGTGTACGCGCTGCAATTGGGAGACGACATCTGGATTGTGCATGTTTCCAGAAGAAATCGAAAAGCGGGATCAGCACGCCAAAAGTCGAAATTGACCTGATCCGGGAACGGATCAAACGACTAAAGGAGGCTCTACGATGAACGACGATTTTGAACTGGTACGTGGGAGCGGGAATGTCTTCCGTGATTTCGACATGCCAAACCCCGATCTTGAGCAACTGCGCGCCATCCTGGCGGCGCAGATTATTAAAGCTTTAGACCGCAAGCGCCTGACGGTCCGCAAGGCTGCGGAATTGACGGGCATTGCCGCCGCCGATTTCTCCCGGATTCGGAACGCGAACATCGGGCGGTTCACGGTTGACCGCCTGATGACGGTCCTGGGCCGTTTGGATCAGCGCGTCGACGTAAACGTGAAAGTGCGGCCGAATGTAAAACGGGCAATCCCTGTCTCATCTCATAGATGAGGGCACTCGGCAGGCATTACCTCATCGAAGATGTTGTCGCGGGGCTGCATGGGTCTACGGGCATGCTGCCGTTCAATCCGGCTCGTGCCGATCGCGCTGTCGGCTACGGCCGCCGTCATCATTGCCTCTGTCTCGTTTTTTGTAAGTTCCATCGGCTTTGCGTTCCGCCGCCGATCGTCTGGCGCGCCAGTCCCGCCAGGTTGATTTTTCGGTGGTCGGTGTACGGTCGGCTCCATTTCCCTGATTCTGATCAGCCCTCCTCTCGTGTTCCGGTTTGGCTGCGGCCTGGGTGGCGCCGGAGGCGGCTTCCCGGAACTCGTCGCGATGAGATTGCTGCTGACCGGCGTTCTCCTGTTCGGCTTCTTTAAACGCGAATTCCTCGCGATAGTCCGACCAGACCTTCTCACGTTCAGCGGCGAGCTGCCGCCAAACCGTCTTCTGTGCGGCGACCTCGGAAGCGTGACGGGCTTTCATGGTTTCCCGGTCCTTCTGGAACTCCTGTGAGAGTTTCGCCAGTTCAACCCGGCGCGCCGCCTTCAGGGTCGCCGCTCTTTCGTTGCGGCTCTGCGCCTGTCGTTGTCGCAGGGCCTGCTTCTGGGTCTCCCGCTGCTGCTGGAACTGCTTCCGGCGTGCGGCCGGGCTGATCATCAGCTTGAACAGATTGGCAAGGCCGCCCCGCTCTCTTATGGCCGCATAGTGAAGACGCACGGCGTTGCCGATCGCGCCAAGGAGGGAGCGTTCGCGGGCGTTGAAGAGGCGGTGCTGGACGAACTGCGTGCGCCCGAGTTGCTTCCACTCGGCGCTTTCCTGAAGGTCGTGAAGCGCCTGCTCGGTATAGGGATGCGGCGGGCGCTTCCGTTTGCTTTTCCAGATGGCATTGATGAAAGGCTGATAGCGGTCGTTCACGGCCTTGCGGTCGGCTGTATAGCTGATCCACAGTTTCTCGGACTCGGCGTTGCGCGCTTTAAAAGCGCTGTTCTGCGCTGCCTTCAGTTTCTCGACGTGGGCGGCATAGGCGGCTTTGATTTCGGCGGCGCGCTGTTTTGCTTTTTCCCCATTGAGCGCTCGGGTGGCCTGCCATTCCTCTCGCGACTTCGCCTGGGCCGGTCGCTTCGGCGGCTTGATACCGTTGTCGAGCGCATGAAACTTTGCCCGTCGGTCGGGGCTGCGAATAACGCCTTGGGTCACCTCATAGTCGTCGGCCCACCGGTCGAGTTTGTGGGCGTCGTTCGACAGGGAAACGGCCTGCCCGGTCTCTGGATCGACCAGATTGACGATGACATGGACATGCTTGTGCGGCCGGTCGGTATGTTCGACGATGACCGCCTGACGATTCTCCATGCCGAGGGTGCGCAAGGCGTCGGTGGCGGTCTCGCGCATATGGGCCGGGTCGGGATTGTCGGCCTCATGCCAGTTGAGGGTGAAGGCATAGACCGGCTTGGTCAGCTTGCGCCCCGTCGCCTTGACGCCGGAACGCTGCTTCAACTCATCGGCCGCATCGCACAGCGCTTTCATTTCACACCAGGCCCGATGCGGATCGTCGGTCGCCAGATTGTGCATGTCCACGAAACCGACGCGCTCGGATGTTTGGGCGCCTTTGTCATGCAGGACATACACAAGCGCGCCCTTGAATGACGATCCCCGGCCTTTGGTGGCTCTACCCTTCGCCCAGTTCATCGGAGGCCTGCCCTGGCGTGTCCATACGTCTGAGCAGGCTGCGCAACTCGTCCAGGGTTGCCTCGATGTTGCGCGCGCGGAATGTGTCGCCGGTCGTGTTGCAGGCCCGGGCGATCTAATTGAGGTTTGAGCCGATCCGGGCGAGGTCGTGCCGGTCGATGGCGCTCAACTTCCGCAACTTGCGGACCAGGATGGCACCGTACAGGGCCTGCTCCCGGAGGAAGTCGGACAGCGGGATGTTGTGTTGTGCAGCGCGGCCCTCGATGATCGCCAGCTCGTCCTGACGCACGCGGGCCGAAATGAGCAGCTTGCGCTTTTCGGTGTCGGTTTTGCGAGGCCTGCCGCCTCTGCGGAAGGGTGGTGTTCGTCGAGTCATGGACCATGGCCGCCTGCCAGCGGGGTTTCAGGGGGTGCCCCCCGACGAGCGTTTTTGTATTACAAAAACATTGCTCGCTATCCCCTATACTTAGTATATGGCTATACAACTCACGATTTCAACAGATATTTTGGCCACATAGGGAGTACAATACGGTATAACACAGATCGTTACGAATGAGATATATTTAGCTCAATTTTGAAACAACCGAATGTAGAATTTTGGTTTCCTAATATTATCAGATGAATACGCGGGATCACGATCCTATAGAATCGGATATGCCAAAACAGAAAGACTTGTTGACGGGATTGAAATAGCGATCAGAAAAAATTGGAATCAAACTCAATGGCGGGCTCGTCCTGCATACGGGTGTAGCAGGTGCCCTTGAGTCTGCTCAGTCAGAGAGTGTTTAAACGCCCTCGGCCCGGGTTTCCGCTTCGGCGATAAAATCGCAAAGCTCTTCGCTCACTTCGCACTCGGCGGCTATTGTGGTCGGCATCCGGCCCTGCTTATCGGGGACAAACAATGCGCCACGTTCCACGAGAAATCGCGCCAAATCGAGGTCGTTGCGCCCCACCGCCAGATGCAGGGCCGTTATGCCCGTAACGCTGTCAATCGCATCAGGCGATACGCCGAAGTCAAGCAACATCTCCACCATTTTTTCATTCCCATAGAAGACGGCCTCCAAAAGAAATCTTTGGAGTAGTGCAGGGGGAATGAAGTCGCCAATGCTATGTTCGCGTATTAAGCCCCCCACGCGCTGCAGATCTTCCTCTTCCTTCGACGTGAGGGGCCGTTTCATTTTTTTCGCAGCCACATATCAAGCGTATGGAAATCTTGACCACTACGGTTCCAAGGCCGGTTGTTCACATCGAAAGGTGCAAAATGCATGGTTATTCCAAGCCCGCGTAGCAATTCATCCGTCACTGGCGCGAGCATAAAATTCCTCGCAAGGCCCGCAAGCCTGTCCTTTAATACGACAACGGCGGCGTGCCCCGAGCAAACGAGGGCGCCATCGTAAATGGCGTGAACGTCAGGCTGCGTTACCTTTTCTGTAACGCGCCAAAACCCCGTATCGGCAACAACATCTACGTGGGAATAAACACGACTCCGATCTGTGGTGCTCGATTCGTAGGTTCCCGAATAATCGTGCTCGCTACCCGCGCCGTAGAAGATCGACAGGCGCTCACCAAGCTTCGCAATGGGATCGGAAACCGTCAGGTTTTCGGCGAAATGATGGCATAGCACAACACAGGGGACGTTCGTTCGCATGAGGCCGGCAAGGAATCGCTGCAGGGTCGAGACCGGGATTTCAGGTTCTCGCGGATGCGCGGCCCGGATCCGCTTTGCGAGGCGACCAGCGCCAATGCCGTTTTCCTTCATGTAGCGGATCAGCTTCTTGCGAATCAGCTCACGTTCTGCCGCGTCAAATGTCTTCTGGACCGCATCCTGCATCCGAACTTGTCCGCCTTCTTTCACAGGATTCGTCCAGTGGACCTGTGGAATGAAATTGATGTCATGTTAATACGGAAATTGGTAACACCAAAGCCCCGTTTGAGCGATGCAGACTGTCGTTGCGAACATTTAAGTGCGCGTCCACGGATGCGCTGAGGCCTGTTTCGGCACGCCTGGTCTGCCGCTTCCTGCAAAATCGAATTCGGCGTGCTGTTCAAATCAGCTCCTTACGAGTCGGATTGTGCAGCCTCGCCGAGAGCCTGCCGATCGACCGCACCGCCCATCCGATCTGCATCACCTTTGACCAGGATCTGACCGACGAAGCCGAGGCATCATCTCCCGCCGAAATTTGACGCGGAGATGCACGGTGCTGAAGCCCCGTTTCACCAACGACCATACCAACCGCGAAAGCTATCTGCGCGCGGCCACGAATGAATTGCGGCCTTATTTCGCCGAGCATGGCTTGACTCTGCCAGAATCAGGTTCGCCATTGCGTTCACATCGCACGGCAAAAAAGGAAAGGTGGCCGGAGAGTGCTGGCATGCCGGCGCCTCCGACGACGGCCATCATGAAATCATTATCCGGGCCGATTTCGCCGATCCCGCCGAGGTCCTTGGAATCCTCGCGCATGAACTGGTGCATGCCGCCCTGCAGCCGGATGCGAAGCACGGCAAACAATTCAGGGAAGCGGCGCTCAAAATCGGGCTTGAAGGGCAGATGCGGCACGCCATGCCCGGCCCGCTCCTTAAAGAGCGTTTAAACGAACTCGCGGCCTCTCTGGGGCCGTTTCCACACGGTCGGTTGAACTTCGATCGTGTGACGATTGCGGGCCTCGATGTCGCTGATCGGCCGAAAAAGCAGACAACGCGGATGCTCAAGGCCGAGTGCCTTGGGCCCGGGTGCGGCTATACGGTGCGTGTTGCCGCCCGGTGGATCAGCGATTGCGGGCCGCCCCACTGCCCGAAACATGGCGCGATGCATACACCGCCGCTGACGCAGGACAGCACGGCGGCTGACGGCGAGGCAAAGCCCGCTGACGGCGCGGGCGCTCTCCTCACAGAAACAATGGAGTGAGGATCATGGGCTTGATTCTCGCCATCGCGATCGGGTTCGCCTGGTACAGTTTGTCGGACCCGTTTTCGCTGTTCCTGTATCAGCATGCGCCCGCCGTTTATGCCCGGCAGCTCTATTCCAATGGCCCGGTGATCCTCGGCGGGCTGATGCTCTGCGGGCTGGTCGCGGCCGCCGGGCTGCAAAGCGCGATGACAAACCAGCGCACCGCCGGCATGTGGCAATCGGCGCCGGGGCGGCGGATCATCGGCTGGGCCGCGCATTGGGCGGCGTTCATCGTGCTGGCGGCTTCGATCGGCATGGCATTGCAGGCGGTGATCGGCGGCAACCCGCTGACCGCCGGCATGGCCGCCCTGTTCGCGCAGGGCGCGCTGCGGCCGTTCAAGATCTTGCTCGGCCGCGCGACCCGTCCGCTGCGTTGGTTCCTGGCGGGACGGCATGTCGGACTGGGCGGCACGGCCAGTTTCTCCGGCCTGCTGGACGAATGGGCGAATCCGTGGCGGCCGGGACAGGTGCTGCTCGGCGCGTCGCTTTACGATCCGAAATGGATCGTCGGTTTCAGCGATGACCGTCATGTCTGCACCATAGCGACCAGCCGCGCGGGCAAGGGCCGGTCGGTCATCATTCCGAATCTCATCACATGGCAGGGCTCGGCCCTGGTCATCGACCCGAAAGGCCAGAACGCCCTTGTCACGGCGCTGGCGCGCGGCAAGGGGGGAGAAGGCCTGACGCAGCCGCTCGGCCAGACGGTGCGCATTCTCGATCCGCTGGGTGAAATCCGCGACCCCCGGCTGCAGGACTGCAAGGCGCGCTTCAATCCACTAGCCGGTCTCGATGCGAGCGCTGACGACTATGTGGAACGCGTCGAGCTGATCGCGGACGCTCTGGTCGTGCCGGATACAAAAGCGAAGGACAATTTCTTCGACACGTCAGCCAGAGTCATGCTCAGCGGTCTGATCGATTACGTTGTGATGAGCCCGGACATTCCGAATGAGGACAAGCATCTCGGCACGGTGCGGGACCTGCTGATCCATCCGGATGGCCCTCCGCTCGAAAGCGACCCGAAAGCCGATCCGCCGGTGCGCGGCATGGATGAAATGGGCGGGCTGGCGCAGGCGGCCGCGTCGCTGGTCCTGCAAGCCGGCAAGAACGCCAGGGGCGATGTCATCGCCACGGCCATATCGCATACGAAATGGCTGGACAGCGTTGGCATGCGGCGGACCCTCGCCGCGTCGGACTTCAGCCTGCATGACCTGAACAACGGCGCGACGACAATCTATCTGGTGCTGCCGCCGCAATATCTGGACATACACGGCCGATTCCTGCGGCTGTTCGTCAACCTTGCCCTGCACGCAACCGCCGAAGGACGCAAGGGCAGGCACGCGACGTTGTTCCTGCTTGATGAATTCTACGCTCTGGGCCGTCTGCAGCAGCTGTCGAAAGCGGCAGGCCTGATGGCCGGCTATGGCGTCAAGTTGTGGCCGATGATTCAAAACCTCGGGCAGATTCAGGAACTGTATCCGCAAAACTGGGAAACCTTCATGGGCAATGCCGGCATGTGGCAGGTCTTCGCCATGAACGATCAGACCACGGCCAGATACCTGTCTGAACGCCTCGGCAAGCGGGTTCTCTGGCGCAAAATGCGCGGCGCTGAAGGGTATGACTGGGAGCTGGCGGGAACCGCCAACCTGCGGGACGCGCAGGAGCTTGCCAGGGCGACAAGCCGCGCCAGTGGAAACATGGCAGTGTTCACGGAAACAGGCGAGGCGTTTCTGCTGCGCCGGACGCCTTACGACAAGCTGTTTCCGCGCGGGCGCTACATGCCCGATCCTTTCGAGAACGGAAGTTCGCAATGATGTCCTCTCTGTCGCAGGGCATGGATTTCTGGGGGCTGTGCAGGCTTGTCGGTGACGCCGTCGCGATGTACGCGCTGCTCATGCTGGTCCTCGCTGCCATCCGTGCCGTATGGACACTGCTGAAGCGCCTTGCGCGCTTGTCAAAGCGGGCGGCGAGCATTGCAGGCGAAGCGGTCGGGATCGCGGCGGCATGGCCGTTTGAAGTTGCGCTCGACCACTCTGAAAAGTGGGTCGCCATCGGTGCCGAGTGGCGCATGCAGCGAAAGATCTGGCGCACGGAGTTCCGCACGGCAATGCCATGGGATGAGTTTCGCCGGCAAGTGACGGGGCAGCGGAAAGTCGAGCGCGACGACTATGCCGATGCGCTGAGCCTCTTCGGCCTGATGGAACCCTTTATCCGCAAGGACATGGATGTGCGGTTCCGGCGGATCATGCAGGGCGTCCATCCCGACACGGGCGGGACCGAATATCTGGCGCAGCAGGTCACGACCGCGCGCGCCGTAATTTTCAAGCGAAAAGGATGGAAGAAATGAGCCATAAATCTGAACTGGCGATTATTCGGGAACAGCAGCTCGCCCGGCTGCGGGAGACGACGGGCACCCCGGAGCGTTTCGTGGTGGATTTTGCCTGTGCGAGGCATGACCGCGCCTTTCGCGTGACATTCGCCCGGTTTTCCCCGGCGCAGCGTTTCCGGTGCGAGAGCGTCGATAAGGCTGAATCGAATCAGGCGACGGCGATGGAGCGATTGCAGGGGCTTTTGCGTCCGGCAGAAGCGCTCCGGGTTCGAGCCGAGGAAGTGGATTTCTCGTCCGTGTCCTGCGCCTGGTGCGGGGACAACTCGCACTGGATTCGCTGCGCCAAATGCAAGGCAATGGTCTGCGGCGCCCGGCAGTTCCGGGCGTTCTTTCACCTGCCGTGACAGCTGCGGCGCGCGATCGCAAACATCGCCGCTCGAAGCCCTTGATGCTGCGCGGCAGGGCGGGACGTCCGCCCGGCTTGCCATAGAGCAAGGCCAGAAGCTGCTGCCTTGGGGAAGGTCTACGAAAATGACTGGCGGGATATTCAAGAAGGATGGTGCCGCGCTCCGGCAGGCGCAACAAAGGGAACAGCCATGAAAATCAGTGGGGTGGTTGCAGTACTTGCAATTGCCATCGTGGCGTCGCTGATCGGGACGCCGTACTTTGTTGTATGAGTATGAATGCCAGGGCTACGATGTCAGGCACTGTGCGTATTACACACGTTGTACATACATCGGCGTGCAGGGATGGCGTGAATTTCATCCCGAGATTGTGCCGGATACGGTGGGTTGTCGGGCCGTGAAGCTTTTCGCGGTCGCGCGGCCGCTATTCGAGTGGTCGCCACGGGAAGCGCCGCTAAAGTTATATCAATGACGCGGCCCGCCGGCGCATGAGACCGGGCGCTGCCCGCGACCCAAGGGCTCAAGTCGATTGTCCAGAAAACATCGCCCTTGCAAACTATAGTTCATAGTGCTATAGTCTATATTGTTAGAGGGCTTGTTTGCGGATCTTTAAAACAAAATGGTTCGTGCGTTATGCGCGCCGGGAAAAGATCGGCGATGACAGCTTGCGCGAGGCGATAGAGCGCGCGGAGCGCGGCCTTGTGGATGGGAGCCTGGGTGGCGACGTCATTAAACAGAGAGTCGCCAGAAAGGGACAAGGCCGGTCAGGCGGATACCGTGTGCTGATCGCGTACCGGCGAGGCAACCGGGCGGTATTCCTTTACGGCTTTGCCAAAAGCGAGCGCGAGAACATCGATGATGACGAACTGGCGACGCTGCAGGACATCGCAGCGGGGTGGCTCGGAGCGAATGACGCGAAGCTTGCCCGCGCGATAGCGGACGGCTTTCTGCAGGAGGTAGACAATGACCAGAGAAAAAATGACCAGAGAAAAAAAGAAACCTAGTCGACTCACGAAAGCCTTGCTGGAAACGGCCAAGGACATGCGGCGTGGTGAGCTCCTCGATGAAGCGGCCTACGCGAAAATCACCATGCGGCATCTCGGAGAAAACGAAATGCCGAAAGCCGAGCCCATAACGGGCGAAGAAATTCGCGCCTTGAGAGAGAAGGCACATTTAAGCCAGGCTGTGTTCGCCCGCCGTCTCAACCTGACGGTCGGCTATGTCTCGCAACTGGAACGCGGCGCGAAACGGCCGACAGGCGCGGCGCTTGTTCTGCTGAACGTGATCCGCCGCAAGGGACTTGAAGTCATCCTGTAGAGGGCACCTCGAAAAATATT
>QHBR01000149.1 GCA_003244015.1 Hyphomicrobiales bacterium
GTGCCCTTCTCCAAGGAGATCTCGGTGGTCGCCGCGCGCGGGCCGGGCGGCGAATTCGCCGCCTATGACGTCTGTGAAAACAGTCATGAGAATCATATTCTCAAATCGACCCGCGTTCCCGCGCGCCTGCCGCCCGAGATAGCGGCCGAGGCAGTCCGGCTCACGCGGGTGATTGCCGACGCCCTCGTCTATTGTGGCGTCATCACGGTCGAAATGTTTGTGACCGGCGGGCAAGGCGGCGATGATGGGCCGATCGAGCTTCTCGTCAATGAAATCGCCCCGCGCGTCCATAATTCCGGTCACTGGACGCTCGATGGCGCCGCCACCTCTCAATTCGAGCAGCATATAAGGGCGATCGCCGGCTGGCCGCTCGGAGCCGTCAGCCGCCACGACGCGGAAGCCGGCGGGCATGTCGAAATGGATAATTTGATCGGCGAAGATGTCCTTGCTTGGGCAAAAATCCTCGGCGAGCCCGGCGCGAGCCTGCATCTTTACGGCAAGGCCGACGCGCGGCCGGGCCGCAAGATGGGCCATGTGACCCGCATCGTACCCCGCCCGGTGAGCTAGGCCCGGTCGCGCAAGGTAATTGCTTTTTCGCTCCGGCTGTTCCGCTCCGTTGATCTCGCCTGGTCCCTTGCCACCCGGATTTTCCCTACGCCAGGAAACCTCAGCGGTTTTCAATGACGTCATCCTTCTGAAGCAAGCCGAACACCAAATCTTGCTGCTGCAAGTTTTTTTTACGAGGATAAATGGGAAGACGAACTGATCGCACGGCGAAAGGGCTTCCGCGCCGGGCCGGCGGCAAAATCCTTCACTCAATTGCGCGGCAACATTCGCTCGGCAATCGAAACCGCGCGCCGCCGGGCCATCGGCGCCATCGAGGCGATCCGCCTCGGCCTCGCAGGAAAACCTCTTCCCGCGGCAATGGAGCGAGGGGGCGAGGTATTGCAAGCGGCTTCCAGATCGTTCGCGCTTGACGGCGTCCGCCACGACGCTCAGTCTTGGCCGATGAGCCATCCCCGCGACCAATTCGAAATAACCAGCGATATTTTGCTCCGCGCCTATTCCATCGGCCTATTTCCAATGGCGGAGAGCGCCCTCGGCCAAAATCTTTTCTGGGTCGATCCGGAAGTGCGCGGCATTTTCCCGCTCGATGGCCTGATCGTATCGAAAAGTCTCGCCAAGACAATCCGCTCCGATCGTTTCGAGATGAGAATCGATTGCGATTTCGATGCCGTGATCGACGGATGCGCCGTCTGCCACGGAGGACGCGAAAAGACATGGATCAATGGCCGGATTAGACTGCTCTATCGCCAGCTCTTCGATGCCGGCAGCGTTCACACCGTGGAGAGCTGGGCGGATGGCGCGCTTGTTGGCGGGCTCTACGGCGTCCACCTCGGCGCGGCGTTTTTCGGCGAAAGCATGTTTTACCGCAAGACCGATGCCTCGAAAGTCGCCCTGGTGCATCTCGTCGCGCGCTTGGCGAAGGGCGGATTCCGCCTGCTCGACGCGCAATTCGTGACGCCGCATCTTGCTTCGCTCGGCGCGGTCGAAGTGCCGAAGGAAGTCTACCGGCGTAGACTCGCGGATGCGATGTCGCACCAAGGCGATTTTTGGAGCTGGCCGAAGGAACGGCGTGTCCTCGGACGGGAGGCGCTCGCCGCTCTGCCCGGTTGCACGCGCTAAGGTCAAAGCTTTGGCCCGGAGAATCTTTCCATCCGCCGCGCCCAAAATTCAACAATCGAACGCGATCTCTTGGAACATGCGGAGAGCGCCATTATGTGTAGAAGTTGGGATTTGAGATTTCAGTCGCTCACGCGGGAGATCGCTACTCGCCATTCATCTCATGGCGGCGAGTTTGGCGAGCGGATCGGCCCTGTCAAGGATGCGGACCACCGGCTTCGCCGGCGCGCGCGAAGCTCGTGTCCTTGACAGGGTCGAGCCCGCCTCGCCGATAATGTTCGCCGTGAGAAGAATGGCGGAATCTGACATTGGCCGGTGAATCAAATCCAGACTTTTACACATTATGTCTCAAGATCAAGCCAGCCACCTCTCCCTTCGCGGCGTAATTCGCCGCCCTCCGCTGGACCGGCGATTTGGCTTGAATGCCTTGGAGCTAGCCGATGCACGATCATCACAATCGCCCGCAACTCCCCTCGGGCGGTATTGGCGAGGCCACGCATATGACGAAGGATCCGGTTTGCGGCATGAATGTCGATCCCAGCAGCACCAAGCACAGTGCCGAATATGGCGGTCACACCTATTATTTCTGTAGCCAGGGGTGCAAAAACAAATTCGCCGCCGACCCTTCGTCCTACGTTGCCGCGAAACCCAAACCTCTCGCGGCAGCGCCGGAGGGCGCGATCTACACCTGCCCCATGCATCCAGAAATCCGGCAGACCGGCCCCGGCAATTGTCCGATCTGCGGCATGGCGCTCGAACCTGATGTAGCGAGCGCGGATTCGGGTCCAAATCCCGAGCTCGCAGATATGACAAGACGGTTCTGGATCGCGCTTGTACTTAGCCTGCCGGTCGTGGTTTTGGAGATGGGCGGACACCTCTTCAACCTTCACATGTTGATCTCGGAGAAGACATCGAACTGGGTGCAATTCGTCCTTGCCACGCCCGTCGTGCTGTGGGCAGGCTGGCCGTTCTTCGAACGTGGCGCGCGATCGCTCGCGACGCGCAATTTGAACATGTTCACGCTGATCGCCATGGGCACCGGCGTCGCTTGGGCTTACAGCGCCGCCGCGACATTGGCGCCGGGTCTTTTTCCGCAAGCGTTCCGGGGCGCCGGCGGTTCGGTCGCGATCTATTTCGAGGCCGCCGCGGTCATCACCGTTCTCGTGTTGCTCGGACAGGTTCTGGAGCTCCGGGCGCGTGAACAAACCTCCAACGCGATCAAGGCGCTTCTCGGCCTCGCACCAAAGACCGCGCGGCGTCTTTGCGGCGATAATAGCGACGAGGAAGTGCCGCTCGATGCGATTGCCGTTGGCGACCGCCTGCGCGTGCGGCCGGGCGAAAAAGTGCCGGTCGACGGAACGATTCTCGAGGGGCGCGCGACGATCGACGAGTCGCTCGTCACCGGCGAATCCATGCCGGTAGGCAAGGACGCGGGCGCCAAAATCATAGCCGGCACGCTCAACCAGACCGGCTCCTTCGTCATGCGCGCGGAAAAGGTCGGCGGCGAGACGTTGCTCTCCCAGATCGTGCAACTGGTGGCGAAGGCGCAACGGAGCCGCGCGCCGGTCCAGCGCCTTGCCGATCAGGTCGCTGCCTGGTTCGTGCCCATGGTGATCGCGTCGGCGCTTGCCGCCTTCGCCGCCTGGGCGATCCTTGGCCCGGAGCCGCGTTTCGCCTACGGGCTCGTCGCCGCCGTCTCGGTCTTGATTATCGCTTGCCCGTGCGCGCTCGGCCTCGCGACGCCGATGTCGATCATGGTCGGGGTCGGACGCGGCGCGCAATTGGGCGTGCTCATCAAGAACGCCGAGTCGCTGGAACGCATGGAAAAGATCGATACGCTCGTCGTCGACAAGACGGGCACCCTCACCGAAGGCAAGCCGAAGGTCGTGGCGATCCGGACCCTTGGCGATCTCGGCGAGGACGAAGTTTTGCGGCTTGCGGCAAGCCTGGAGCGCGCGAGCGAGCATCCGCTCGCGGCCGCAATCGTCGACGCGGCAAAGGCGCGCAAACTCGAATTGTCGGAGCCGTCCGGCTTCGACGCGCCAGCCGGAAAAGGGGTTTTGGGCACGGTCAATGGCCGTAAGATTACGATCGGCAGCGCCGATTTTCTCGACGCGAGCGGCGTCGCGACGGTGGATCTCGCTGGGCAAGCGGATGAATTACGGAAGAATGGTGCCACCGTCATATTCGTCGCCATTGACGGCACGGGGAAATCGAAAAACGTCAAGAGCACGTTCCGATCCTTGATCAGAAACTCGACCGCGTTCGGCGCGTATTTCTCCGCGAAAGGCGTCATGTCGGTCGCCGGGCTCATCGCGATTGCCGATCCGGTCAAACCGGGGGCGCTCAACGCGGTCAAGGCTCTGCGCGGCGAAGGCGTGCGCGTGGTCATGCTCACCGGCGACAACAAAACCACCGCCGAGGCGGTCGCCCGCGGGCTCGGTATCGACGACGTTACGGCTGGCGTTTTGCCCGCTAACAAGAGCGCGGTGGTCGAGGGGTTACGCGCGAACGGCCGTATCGTTGCGATGGCCGGCGACGGCGTCAACGACGCCCTAGCGCTTGCCGCGGCCGACGTCGGCATCGCCATGGGGACAGGCACCGACGTCGCGATCGAGAGCGCCGGCGTCACGCTTCTTAAGGGCGATCTGCGGGGCATCCTGCGGGCGCGCCGCCTCTCCCAAGCGACGATGCGCAACATCCGGCAAAACCTATTCTTTGCATTTATTTACAATGCCGCCGGAATCCCGATCGCCGCCGGTGTTCTTTACCCGGCCTTCGGCATTCTTTTGTCACCGGTCATCGCGGCCGCCGCGATGTCGCTCTCCTCGGTCAGCGTGATCGGCAATGCGCTGCGGCTGCGCACTGCTGCCCTCGATTGAGGAGGAGCCGGTCCTGAGAGCCGTTGACAGTTTTTTTTCGATTGGCACACGCTCGAATTTTTCCTTTGATCCCGGGCGATTTCCTTTCGATGCAAGGATCCCATTTGATCGGGAAGCGCCCCGGAACTTAAGGCGTCGGTCTGACGGTAGCGGGTCGGATTGAATTTCGGCTCGTGAGCCAGAGAGGACCTTTAGCGGGTTAGAAAAAAATTAAATTTTAGAGGGATCAAAGCATGGCCAAGGCGTATCCGTTTTCAATTTCTCTACTGAAGTCAGGTTATGTTGCCACAAACTCCCTGAAGGAGGATCATAGGCTTGAAGCCGCTGCAGCGACCGACCTTCCAGAAAACGCTGCGCTCTACATCCTGGATGATGATCCGAAGCCGCCTTGGTGGAAAAGCTATTTCGGAGTGCAGGAGGACCTTCGGCAGGAGCATAAGGGCGCGCTTGTCTTCCTACCAGTGGCGGAGCGCTGCTTTGCTCTGTCCTTCGGGCAGGTGTTTCACCACCTGAATGATACCGCTTACGAGTATGACTTCGGGCTAAGAGTGACGCTCAATAGCCTCGACCCGAACGAACTCAAGAGTGCCGATATGGTCGAGCCTGGAGTCGCACGCCGCAAGCGAACTCAGGTCCCGGTTTCGACCGAACTCACCTATCTGGATTTCGACGGCAACAGCGAGATCATCAAGAGCCTGACCGGCAAGATCAAGAAAGAGTATGAGGAGCTGTTCAAAAATGCCACCGGCTCGGTGGCCCTGAAGGTGAATCTGAAGCTTAAGCCGAATGAGCTGGCTGGAACGTGCGAGACGCTGCTCACGCTCTATGGGAAGGAGGACTATAAGGCCGCATTCCCCAACATTCAGAATATGGCGCCAGTTAAGGATCCGATCAAGATCGCCAGCTTGGACGAGATCCTTCTGCAGTCGCTTCGGCAGCGGGACGGTCGCGTTACGCTCATGATCCCTGATATTGTGGATTACCGCGACAACACGTGCTGCGTTTTCAATGGTGACGGGAAAACAAGCGAGATTTTTCCTGATATTTCGCTTGAGCAATTTTACGAATTTTTAGGCGACGACTTTGATCTTGATCCGCTAACTGTTGACGGGCTCAAGGGCTATCGCATGCTGCTCACAGACGTGGACGGCAACCCCAGTTAATCATTATCATACAACATTTATCGAACGCTCATTTTTGATGCGGAACCATCGGGAGAGCAGGTGATCTATCACTTGTGTGAAGGGGACTGGTACAGAGTCGAGAAGAGTTATGTCCAGCGGCTAAAGACCTATCTTGATCAGAAATGCGAGGATAGCGACCTCTGTCCTTATAACGACGACGGCACCAAGGATGGCAAAGCTGTTTACAGTGAAAGCAACTACAATACCGCCATTCCCGCGTGGATGAACCGGTTTATCTGTCTTGATCAGACTGATATAAGTCCAGCTGGCAACACGGAAATCGAACCCTGCGACATTTTCACTATTGAAGAGGATCGTTCTGCTCCAAAGGGGTATCGTGGGGTGCTCTATCATGTGAAAATTTCGACCAGGTCATCCCATCTGAGCCATCTATTTAACCAAGGAGTGAATTCCATCGAGTTAATCGAGCTCGAATACACGTCACGGGAGAAGATGAAGGGCACCTCGAAAAATAT
>QHBR01000157.1 GCA_003244015.1 Hyphomicrobiales bacterium
TTTGAAGCTGCGGCAGGGATTGGGGGGCGACGCGCGAAAACCGAGATTGCCGCAACTCCCGCTGGGATCTAGCCGCCGATTCCCAAACTTACGTTATTTCCGCGCTATCGCACTTATCTCAAGCCACTCACGGCCATGAGTACTTAAGGCCCGTCAATCGTACCAAAATGTTTCACGTGAAACATTTTGGTACGATCCGCGCGCAAATCACTCGGCGACATCGAGAAAGCAGCGGCCCTGCCGGTCCTCCGTCTCGACGATCCAAACGTCCGGATCGAAGTGGATTTGGCGGGCGAGTTTTTGGTCGGCTTCGGCCGGATCGATCCAGGGGTCGCGATGGAGCCGCGCGAACAGACGTTCGTGGCCATCCATTACTTCGCTTTGCGGCGCCGGTCCGAACAAAGCGGCGAAACCGTCGAGCCTGTCGATCTTGACAAAAATCGCGCCGGCTTCCGGAGCTCCCCGGCGGCGCAGCACGGCAAAGGCGCCTTCCTGCGCGCAGCGTCTGAGATAGGCCGCCACCCAAAAATCGGCGCGTAACCGCATGCCTTATGACCGGCTATCGCGGGGCGCGCGGGGGGTTACAGGAGCAGGAGGCGCGAAGGCGGCGGCGCGGGCCGATCGCGCCGCGCGCGTCGATGAGGGCGATCACTTCATCGAGGAGTTCGCGGACATCCTGATGCGACTGATTTCTGAATACGATCCGGGCTCCCGTGCTGAGCGGTCCCATCAGCGGGCCGCTCGCCGGCACGGGTGCCAGGTGGACGACCTCGTCGGGATTGATGGCGACTGGGGAACCGTCGGGGCGCGTCAATCGCACGAATGACATCGGGGCGTCCTCCTCTTCCATGTGGCCGGCCGTACAATTATGCAATGAATTGTTAGGACGGACGGGCGCTATGATCAAGCATGACCAACCCTCGCACCAAGGGGGCAAGCGCCTTGCCTGATGTTTTTCCCGCCGGTCCTGAACTTGCGGCGCAGGCGCGAGACTGGCTCGCCCATCTTGCGGGCGAGCGCCGCGTTTCGCCGCATACGGCGACCTCATACGCGCGCGATCTGCGGCAATTCTTGCACTTCGCGGCGGCGCATTTCGGCGCGCCACCCTCGCTTGCCACATTCGCGGGCCTCGCGCCTTCGGATCTCCGCGCCTTTTTGGCGGCGCGGCGGGGGCTTGGCGCGGGCAGCCGGTCGCTTCTGCGCCAGCTCGCGGGCCTGCGCTCCTTCGCGCGCTACCTCGAACGCAATGGCAAGGGCAAGGCGCTCGCCTTCGCGGCGCTGCGCCCGCCAAGGATCAAGCGCGGCCTGCCAAAGCCATTGAGCATCGATGCGGCACGCCAAATGGTTCGCGCGGACGCACGGGCCGGCGAAAACCGGCCCCAATGGATCATCGCGCGCGATGCCGCCGTTTTGAGCCTGCTCTACGGCGCGGGCCTGCGCATTTCGGAAGCCTTGGCGATCAAGCGCTCCGAGGCGCCGTTTGGCGCGCGCGACGTTCTGATGGTCACCGGCAAGGGCCAAAAGACCCGCGGCGTGCCCGTCATCGCGCCGATCGGCCAAGCAATCGAAGCCTACATTGCGCTTTGCCCTTATGCGCTATCGCCGCAAAAACCCCTGTTCCTTGGCGCCAAGGGCGGGCCGCTTCGCCCACGCATCATCCAGCTCGCGGTCGCGCGCTTGCGCGGCGCGCTCGGGCTTCCCGATGGCGCGACGCCGCATGCGCTGCGCCATTCCTTCGCCACGCATCTTTTGGAGCGCGGCGGCGATCTGCGCGCGATCCAGGAGCTTTTGGGCCATGCCTCGCTCTCGACGACCCAAATCTACACCGCCATGGATAGCGCGAGGCTTCTCGAAGCCTACCGCTCCGCGCATCCGCGCGGCCGGTGAGGCCCGTTGCGGTTCGGGGACGCGCAACAAAGTTGGCAGGAAAATATACAAACGATAAGCAATACCGGCTAAAATAGGAGAGCTATTCCTCACTTAATCGAGATTTGAAAATTTGCCTTTTCCGTGGCTTACCTACCAAAGACGCTGCCTGGCAGCCGCCTCAAGGGAGAAGCTTTGTTATGATCACACGGCGCGGGTTGCTGGAAGCGGCGGGCGGGGCGCTGGCATTCGGGGGCGGCGGCGCCTTGACGGCCCCGGCGCGCGGCGCCGGGTCAACAAACAGCGGTCTCCTCTGGCTTTCGCCCTTGCTGCCGGCGGGAACGCGGGCGAACGCAGCTCTCGATACGCTCCCCGGCAAAAAGCCGCTGATCCGGCTGACCAGCCGGCCGCCCAATTACGAGGCGCCACTCGCTTATTTGCGCACCGCCATCACCCCCAACGACGAATTTTTCGTCCGCTATCATCTCGCGGACATTCCGCAAATCGACGCCGGTACGTGGAAACTGAATTTGGGCGGAGAGGGCGCCAACGGTGGTTTGCAAATCGGACTGGACGAGTTGAAAAAACTGCCCACATTCGAAGTCGCTGCTGTCTGCCAATGCTCGGGCAATCGCCGTGGATTGTTTCAGCCCCATGTCGCCGGCGTCCAATGGGGCTTTGGCGCGATGGGCTGCGCGCGCTGGAAGGGCGCCAGGCTGAAGGACGTGCTCGACTTAGTTGGGCTCAATAAGGATGCGGTCGAAGTGGTGTTCGACGGCGCCGATGGCCCCATCCTCGACAGGACTCCGGACCTCGTGAAAAGCCTTCCCGTGTGGAAAGCAATCGAGGAGACGACGCTCGTCGCCTATGAGATGAATGGCGAGCCGCTGCCGCATTGGAACGGCTTTCCGGCGCGGATCGTCGTGCCCGGCTGGACCGCGACCTATTGGGTGAAGCACGTTACCAGCATCGCGGCCGTGACCAAGCCTTTCGATGGGTTCTGGATGAAGATGGCCTACCGGATTCCCGCCGGGAAGTTCCCTTTGGTGGCGCGGTTCATTTCGCAGGAGACGGCAGTCACTACGCCGATCACCGAGATCGTCGTGAATTCGCTCATCACGAGCCCAAACGATGGCACACGCGTCAAGCCGGGACACAAGACGTCCATAAGCGGGATTGCCTGGGACGGCGGCTATGGCATAAGCACGGTCGAAGTCTCGGCCGATGGCGGCAAGAGCTGGACGGAAGCGGCGCTCGGAGAAGATCCCGGCAAATTTGCTTTTCGCCCATGGAGCTATGATTTCACGCCCGTGGCGCGCGGCAAACTGGCGCTCACCGCCCGCGCCACCAACAAGATCGGCCAAATTCAGACGCGGGAGCCGATCCCCAACCCTGCGGGCTACAATAACAATGTCGTGCAATCCGTGACGCTCGATGTCAGTTGAGGACAAGGCCATGCGGTGGCTTGCGATTTTTGCCGCGCTGGCCTTTGTCCCGGCTTCGGCGCGGGCCGAAGAACAGGCGCTGCACCTCACGCAGGCACCGGGCGTGGATGTTGTCGAGGGCCATTGCGGCGCTTGTCACAGCCTCGAATACGTTCCGATGAATTCGCCGTTTCTCGACGCGGCGCATTGGGATGCCGAAGTCGCCAAAATGATCGAGGCGTTTGGCGCGCCGATCGATCCAGCGGACGCCAAGACCATCGGGGACTATCTCAAAGAGAATTACGGGGGGTGAAGCGGTTTTCAGGATAAGATGGAATGTATGGGAAAGCGCTGGCGAATGGCGATTATTTCTGGCTGAACAGCGCTACGGCGCTTTCGCGAAAACCGTCACCGGCCCGTTTTCCGAGTCCACAAGGTCGAATTGGTTGGGCGTAAGCTCCCTAAACGTTGCCGTGAAATCCCTGCCGTTCTTCATTTTGATCAAGACATTTCCCTCGGTCCACAGCCGAAACGTCCCTAATTCCATGTTATCTGGTTTTGCGGAACCAACGGAGCTCATGCCAATCGTCTTGTCGGTTCGAAACACGATGTGCCAGGGGCGGCCAGCCGCCTGCCATTCTCCCACGATCGCGCCGATGTTCACATAGCCGCCCGACTTAGGGCCGACTAGGGTTAAGACCTGATTAAC
>QHBR01000144.1 GCA_003244015.1 Hyphomicrobiales bacterium
GTTAGAGTCGATCCACTAGTGCCATTGGGCAATCGGCACCTGACTGGTGATGAGGAGGGATCCGTTGTCGTAACGATCGTCGACGATCTCGACCAGATCGCGGCGCTGCTCGGCGTCGGGCGGATCGGGACCCCAATCATCAATGATGAGAAGATTGATGCGCTCTGGCGATGACATGCTGCGGCAAGCCCGTGGCTCGCAGGGGCAACAGATCGCGAATGTGACGCATCGACAGTCTCTCGGCGGCATCTCGTCTCCTCTCAAAGGACGCGAGACTTGCCCTGGGTTGAAAACTGCCAACGATGCTGCCTCCCCTCCCGCCTCTCGAACGATCACGATCACGTTCCACCGGAAATCGTGATCACCGTCGACCGGAACGCGCATTCGTGCTATTATATCAATATATCAACCAGTGGGCGAGACACGGCCATAAGTGAGACTTCGTCGATGGGTTCCGAACCCAAAGCTTACCCGGCTTAGAGCCCTAGTCTAAGGGGCGCTTATGGACAATCTACGCTTATGGACAATCCAAATGAGGGATGGTCGCCGTGACCGTGAAGCCACAGGTTAAACTAGTGCCTTACCCTGAGTCACTCTACGCCGGACAGCAGGATGCATCGGAAAGATCCGCAGAGGTAGCCGTGCCCGTGGCAGGGCGCTTTCCCGGCCAAGGAGAGCCCGTTCCGTGACTTGGCCCGCCATCGCGTTTTGGCTGCTTACCCTTGTTGGCGTCTTTCTGCGCGGGCCATTGTTGCTCTACGTCTTCGCCGCCGCCGGAGCCGTCGGCACTTTACAGATGGTGCCGGGGGATATGGTGGGCGACGTGAATCTGTTGCCGCAGTCGGTCTGCGCAGTGTTTCTTGTCGGAAAGATATTCCTGTCCCAGGGTCAAATGGCACGGGCGCTAGATGCCGCTATCGATCCAGCGAAGCTCGGCGTGCTTTTTCTTTTCCTGGCCTATGGTCTTCTTTCGGCCTATGCGATGCCGCGGCTTTTTGCCCATTCGGTCGCAGTGATCCCCATTTCGGCGTCAGCCACCTCTCCACTGGCCCTCGCACCAACGTCGGCCAATATCACCCAGTCGGCCTATTTGGCGCTTTCAATCGGCGTGGCACTCGCGTTCACTCTCGTGGGGGGGCACCCCAACTTCCAGCGCCATTATCTTCAGGCCATTCTCCTCGGCGGTATCGTCGTGATAGTGACCGGCCTCATGGATCTCTTGTTGCCGGCGGACCTCCTGGCACCGTTTCGCAACGCGACTTACGCACTCCTTGTCGATGCTGGGGAACTCGGCGGCAAGCGTGTCGTTGGTCTCATGCCGGAAGCCTCAGCCTATGGCCCCCTCTGCGTGTCTACGGCCGCGAGCCTTGCCATTCTGCGTCCCCTTTTTCCCAAATTGCTGCGCGGCCTGGTTGTACCAGTGGCCATCGCGGGCCTCGTTGCGATGGCGCTGCTTTCGACCTCATCGACCGCATATGTCGGCCTCGGCGTTTTTGGAGTGGTTTATGCCTCGAACTGGCTGCGGCGTTTCCTGGCGCCCGCACCCCTAAGCTTCGAAGGGTTCAAATGGGAGGCCTTGGCCGCAATTGCCGCACTCCTAATATTTCTTTTCATGCTTGCGTTGGCACCGAGCCTGCTCGATCCGGTCTTTGAAAGGGTTGATGCGGTCGTCCTCCAGAAGACCGCGTCGACCTCCTATGCCCAGCGCATGATGTGGAACCAAATGGGGATGGACGCCTTTTTTGCGACGAACGGCATCGGCGTCGGCTTGGGCTCCGCTCGGAGTTCCAGTTGGTACGTTGCGATCCTGAGCAATACCGGTATCATCGGTGCCACTCTGCTTGGTTGGTTTATTGTGCGGCTGTTCCTCCAGCACGGCCCCGGCGAACCCCGCGCGGGCGAATTTGTTGCGGCACTGAAATTTAGCTTGCTGCCGGCATTTGCGATGGCAGGGCTAACAGGCCTTAGTCCGGATTTCGGAGTAATGACCGGAGCAAGTTTCGGTTTGATCACGAGTCTCGCCTCGGCCAAGCGGCTGCCATAATCCAAACCCGTCTCCTTGGCTCCGGCCGGTGGCGTAATTGCAAACCAGACATCACCTGATAGCCATTAGAGTCGCCCTATGTCCGCCAAGTTTACAAACTACCCTCTGACGCTGGGAGAAAACTGATGGAAGCGGCAGTAAAGCAAACGCTGAAACGAATTCATCTTGATTTGACAGCGAAGGAGCTCATCAATATTTGGAGCTTAACGAGAAAGAAACTTGGCCTAGTTGATCGAAATATCATTGGGACCTATCTAAGCGCGAATAATGTGCGGAATCTGCATATCGGATGCGGTGATCACATTCTCAAGGGTTGGCTTAATTCAGATTATTATCCACGCTCCTCCGAAATTCTGCACCACGACGCCACTCAACCGTTCCCATTTAATAACGAAGAGTTAGATTTTATATTTAGCGAGCACATGATCGAGCATGTGCCATACTCGCAAGGATTTCTGATGTTGACCGAGTGCTTCCGTATCTTGAAAAGAAACGGAACTATCAGAATAGCGACGCCTGATTTGTCGTTTTTGATTAAGTTATGCAATCGATATAAATATGACGAAGAGAACAACTACATAGAGTGGCCACAAAGACTTATACAAAGGGCGCGCCCTATAGCGACGCTGCATTCGTCATTAACAATTTTGTACGCGATTGGGGGCACCAGTTCATTTATGACGAGAATACACTGCGCTCTTCCTTGGAGAGGGCTGGTTTTACGAAAATAACGAAATATGAGCTGAATCAGAGCGACCACGATGCATTGAGAAACCTAGAAAACGAAAAACGAATGCCTGACGGATTTTTGAAACTGGAGACACTCGCATTGGAAGCAACGAAGTTGGCTTAAATAAAGGCTATTATATAGATGACAAACGCCAAACAAGATGTAGAATGCCTGCCTCGTGACAGGCCGGTAGCATCTGATTCGACGCGTCCATCTAGGCGTGTCGAACAGATTGATGATCGAGTTCGCAAAGCTCGTGAAATAGTCGATCATCAATATTTAACTGACGCCATTGTTTCGGAACTCATGGAACGATTCCCTGATCCGCGTCTTTCGGAGATAGAAATCTCTGAACAAGAGGCTCGTTCAATAGCATCTTGTATAATTCGTCGCATGTCGCGTCAAACTTCCCAGTGACCAGCCCATTGACCAGCCCAATGAATCTATGAACTATGCTGTGAAAAGTTATTATATCATTAAGTATGCTTTCTAAATCAGTGATTGTATACACGCTAACAAACTCTCTAATTAATCGAAAGTCTGCCGCAGACGCCAAATTCCGTATCTTATCTATTTCCAGCATATGCTTTATGCGGTCTTTGGTGCTGATCCATCCAATACCCTCTGGCTCATCGCTAACTGCACAGAACAGGCCGTGGGCAAGATCGTGTCTCTGTTTGGCGATAGAGTCCTTGGCCGAGATTATGGCGTCAAAGAGTTCGCGAACCGGCTAATCGAAGACAAAATCAGCGATGGAGTTAAGGGCTTCGCGTTTCGCGCGCTCGTTGGCTAGTGAGAGATACAGGGCAATAGCTGGCTGGACATTAGCTTGAAGCATGGCGGCCAAAAGACGGGCGATTTGCAGTTCAACTTCGGTCCAATCCGCGATACATTCAGCTATCAGAGCGGCTGCTTTTGGCCTTGATTCGAGGACACCAGCCCACATAGCTAGTGGATCGACTCTAACTT
>QHBR01000287.1 GCA_003244015.1 Hyphomicrobiales bacterium
TATTTTTCGAGGTGCCCATATGAGTGAATCTGCTGTTCCTGCGCTGATCTCGGCAGCCTCCGGGCTCTTGGGGGTTATTGTCGGGAGCGGGATTCCGTGGCTCAAGGAAACACTGTCTGAAAGAAAGCACGCCCGTTATCTGGCGATTCGAGTGGTCTGCATTCTCGATAAATTCGTGGAAGGCTGTGTTGATGTGGTAAATGACGATGGTTTGCGCGAGGGGCAACGAGATGCCGATGGATTTCTCGACCCTCAGGTTAATCTACCTGATTCTCCATCTTTTCCTACGGATGTCGATTGGAGAAGCATCAAACATGACGTGATGTATAGAGTTCTTTCCCTTCCAAGAGATGTGGAAATTGCAAAGCGGAGCATTAGTCACTCTTCTGAGTTTTCAGACCCACCTGATTTTAAAGAATTCTTCGAGGATCGCCAATATCAATACGCTTGTTTAGGATTGACCGCAGCGAAGTTGGCGCGAGATCTACGCAATACTTACAGCATCCCAGATCGAGATTTCGGTCACTGGAATCCGGTAAAGAATCTGAGAGACAAGAAGGACACCATCGAGCAGCAGCGACATGCGCGTGAGAGCCAGCCATCGATCTTCGACGAGATCTCGGCACCTAATTCTGAACAAGACGAATTGAAGAAGCTCTGAACTGAAGCCGATGAACATGATGATGCAGAAGCTGACTTTGAACGATCCCGAAACCAAGAGCGACGAGGGGATAGCAAAAAAACTATCTTGAATTGGCGAAGCAAACCAAAGGATCGCGGGTAATGCCAACCCCTTTCGCGATCGTCATGACAACATGTGGCGACAAGGCGAATGCGGAGACGATCGCCGCGCGTCTCGTCGAGGAGCGTCTTTCCGCCTGCGTCCAAATGTTTCCAATCGCAAGCGTTTACCGGTGGGAAGGCGCGGTGCAACGCGCAAATGAATGGATGCTGTTTTGCAAGATAAGGTCGAACGACTACGCGAATGTCGAAGCAGCCATCCGCGCGGCGCATACTTATTCCAATCCCGAGATCGTCGAGGTGGCAATCGAGAACGGTGCGAAAGACTATCTGGACTGGATCGCGTCCGTCACCGGTGGCGCTTAGAAGGTTGCATTTCGCCGCGTCTCGACATAGCTTCGCGGGCGTGCCAAAAGCCGCTCAACGCTTCGCCTGGATTGCCAAGACATGCCGGACCTCAAAACTCTTCAAGCGCAAATTATGGCCGCGATCGCCGCCGCTGAGGCCGCTCAAGACGAAGCCGCGCTCGAAGCTGTGCGGGTCACGTTGCTGGGAAAAAAAGGCTTGATTGCGGCGCGACTTGCGGGCCTCGGCACGATGCCGCCAGACGAGCGCAAGGAGCACGGCGTCGCGGCCAATCTAGACAAGGAGAAAGCGACGGAAGTAGTCGCCGCAAGGCACGCGGTACTGAAGGAAGCGGCGCTCGAAGCCCGCCTCAAGGCGGAGATCGCCGATGTCACCTTGCCGGTGCGTTCGCATGGGATCGAGGCCGGGCGCATCCATCCGGTGAGCCAAGTGATGGATGAACTCGCGGTCATTTTCGCCGACATGGGGTTTGCAATCGCCGAAGGGCCGGACATCGAGACCGACGATTATAACTTCACGAAACTGAATTTTCCGCCGGACCATCCGGCGCGCGACATGCACGACACGTTCTTTTTCAACCCCGGCGCGGACGGGGCGCGCAAGGTGCTACGCACGCATACGAGCCCGGTGCAGGTGCGAACGATGCTGACGCAAAAGCCGCCGATTCGGGTCATTTGCCCGGGGCGCACCTACCGATGCGATTCCGACCAGACGCATACGCCGATGTTTCATCAGGTCGAGGGCCTCGTCATCGACCGCTCCGCGCATCTTGGCCATCTCAAATGGATTCTCGAAGAATCCTGCAAAGCCTTTTTCGAGGTTCCGGACGTCAAGATGCGGTTCCGGCCGAGTTATTTTCCGTTCACCGAGCCGTCGATGGAAGTCGATATCCAATGCTCGTGCAAGGGTGGCGAGATGCGCTTTGGCGAGGGCAAGGATTGGCTCGAAATTTTGGGCTGCGGCATGGTGCATCCGAATGTCTTGAGAAATTGCGGGCTCGATCCCGGCATTTATCAAGGGTTCGCCTGGGGCATGGGAATCGACCGCATCGCCATGCTGAAATACGGCATGCCGGATCTGCGCGCTTTCTTCGAGGCCGACATCCGCTGGCTAAACCATTATGGTTTTCGACCGCTCGATATTCCGTCTCTCATCGGCGGCTTGAGCGAGCGGTGAACCGCGGCCGCTCGGCAAGTGTGTTTGGCGTCCGGCAAGTTGCGGGGAAACCCAGAAGCCGGGGCGCGGTTTCGGCGCTCCGGACCCTATAACGGCCGGGAAAGCTACTCCGACAACCCCTTTCAAGCTCTAGCTGAAAATCGAGTTTTCAGGCGCCCTTGGGTAATCCGCCCGCTGTGCCAAAACTGAAGCTGACGCCACCATCTTGGGCCACTGCGGTGACGAGCACGTTGCGGCCGACATCTACCTTATACAGCTTTTCCTTATCGACGGCACCGGGGGGCACTGGGATCACCGCAATATGCTCTTCGCTGATTTTACCGTCATGCCTTCGGTGATGTTGTGCGCACTCGCGCGCCTCCTTGGCGTCCACGGCCCCATGGTGTACGCTGACTATCTGACCAGATCGCGTATCGAAAATTACGTAAGTCGTGGTCATTGTCTGCCTCCTAAAAAGTGAAAACGTTGATCTGGGCGTTCGCGAAAGCTTTTTGCGCATGCAACCTAAACGTAATGCTGGCGCAATTCGGAACGCTTAGAGTCTGTCCGGTGACT
>QHBR01000058.1 GCA_003244015.1 Hyphomicrobiales bacterium
GCGCGCAATATGCGTTGCGGATCGCTCGGCCGCAATCGCGCCGCGGTTGCCGGATCGTGGCGCATGAGGCTGGCATAGAGGTCAGCGGCCGGCGCATTCGCCGCGCGCGCGCGGATCTTTGCGCGCACATCTTCGGGCACCGGCGGAATCGCGGAAAGCCCTTGCGTCAGGGCCTTGAAATAAAGCCCTGTGCCGCCGACGAAAATAGGCAAGCGCCCCTCGCGCCTTGCCTCGTCGAGTGCAACGGAAGCATTGGCCAGCCAAAGCCCGGCCGAATAATTGACCGCGCCATCGACGTGGCCAAACAACCGATGGGGCACCTTGGGCTCGTCTTCGCGATCGGGACGCGCCGTCAGTACTCGCAGATCGCGGTAGACCTGCATCGAATCGGCGTTGATCGCCACGCCGCCGAGGGCACGGGCGAGACGAAGCGCCAAGGCCGACTTGCCGCTCGCTGTCGGCCCCGCGACGAGGATCGCTGAAACTTGTTTCAAAAGAGCCGTGACGTTGGGTCAAGGCGCCTTCGCTATTGCAGCGAAAGCGCCGTACTAACTCTCGTTTGCCACCACCTGGCGCAATTCGCGCGGGAGCGGAAAAAATACGCTTTCGTCCGCCGTCGATACCGTCTCGACGTGCAATTCAAAGCGCATTGCGAAAGCATCCATGATTTCCTCGACGAGAATTTCGGGCGCCGAGGCGCCAGCCGTGATTCCGAGCGAGGAAATATTGCTGAACAAATCCCATTCGACGTCCTCCGCGCGCAAGACGAGACGGGCGAGCTTGCATCCCGCGCGTTCGGCCACTTCCTTCAACCTTTGCGAATTCGACGAATTGGAAGAGCCGACGACGAGCAAGGCATCGACGGCCGGCGCCACGCGCTTCACCGCCTCCTGCCGGTTGGTCGTCGCGTAGCAAATATCCTCGCGATGCGGTCCAACGATATTTGGAAACCGCCGCGTCAGGGCCGCGACCATCGCGCGCGTGTCATCGACCGAGAGCGTCGTCTGGGTAACATAGGCCAGATTATTTTCGTCCCTTGGCCGGAAAATTTCGACTTCCTCCGGGGTCTGAACCAAAACGATAGAATCGCTTGGCAATTGCCCCAAGGTGCCGACGACCTCCGGATGTCCGGCATGGCCGACGAGGAGGACTTGGTGGCCTTGGCGATGATGAAGTTCGGCCTCGCGATGGACCTTGGTAACGAGCGGGCAGGTGGCGTCGATCGCGAAGATTTTGCGCGCTTCGGCATCTTCCAGAATCGACTTCGGCACGCCATGCGCGGAAAAGATCACCGGCTGTTCCGTATCGGGCACCTCGTCGAGCTCCTCGACGAAAATCGCACCCTTGGCCTTCAGCCCTTCGACGACATATTTGTTGTGCACGATCTCGTGACGGACATAGACTGGCGCGCCATGGATCCGGAGCGCTTCCTCCACCGCATCGATGGCGCGCACGACTCCGGCGCAGAAACCGCGCGGCGCGCAGAGAAGGACATGCAGCTTTGCCTTGATGGTCATGCGGCGATGGACCCGGACTGCCAATCGTTTAGGTGTTCGTCCCTTCGACTGTCAAGTGCGCACGCGTCGTAGCGTTGGCATAAGTCCTCGCCGAGCATTCACATTCGTCACAAGATAGAATTGGCGATTGAATATGCACGCTCTTTTTTAAAACATTCATCGGCGCGCCATGAAAAAGGCGGTCAGCATGCTGGCGGCTTCGCTTTCACGGATGCCGCCGTAGATTTCCGGCGCATGATGACAGGTCGGTTGCGCGAAAAAACGCGGGCCGTGCTCGACCGCGCCGCTTTTTTGGTCCGGCGCGGCAAAATAGAGGCGCCGCAGCCGGGCGAAGGAAATCGCCGCCGCGCACATGGCGCAAGGCTCCAGCGTTACGTAAAGATCGCAGCCGGAAAGCCTTTCGGACAGCTCGTCGCGGCACGCTTGGCGAATCGCGAGAACCTCCGCGTGCGCGGTTGGATCCTTGTCCCGCAAGGTCTGATTGCCCGCGCGCGCTATTGTAGCACCATCGCGGACGATCACGGCGCCGACTGGCACTTCGCCGCGTTCCGATGCGGCGCGCGCTTCAAAAAAAGCGCAAGACATGGGATCGCTTTCCTTGTGCCGCATCGCCTCGCATGACCCTCTTGAACGGGCCGCTATCCGCAGCTTATGGTAGCTCAGGCGCCATCGTGTCTTGGCAGGGCGATGGGATCAATCATTTTGCAGCGGAGTTATGCACAAAAAGCCCTTTTGTATCAAGGCTCTTATTTTGTTGCATTTGTCGTGAGTTTCGCACGCCGCTGGCTGCAAGCTGGCTCGCTTGCTTGCTGACTGTCAGAAAACGCGCTTATCCTTCAGATTGTTGAAGCCGGAATTTTCGGGGAATCCAGACAACAGATAAATAAGATGAAGCAAATTGAATACCGATTAGAGCTTTGCGATATTTCGGGGGAACACAGAACGATAGCCAGTTTTTGCGCCGCCAGCCCTTTCTCGGTCGTCTCGGTCGGAGACCGATTTGATGATGAAGGTTGGCCAAGACTTCAATCAAACGATGTTCCTGGCGAGGGCGATCGATCTCCAGTTTGGGGCCAAGACACGCCGGTCACATAAACCTCAATATGGACCCGGCTGCGAGGTGAAGCCGCCTTTCCGATTCTTTGCATGATGCATGAGGCCGGGGGCAAGAATTGCACATCCACCATATATCGCGGCCGTTTCGAGTTGTGCGTTTTCCTTGCAGACCGTGTGGAAACGGC
>QHBR01000048.1 GCA_003244015.1 Hyphomicrobiales bacterium
ATTCCACGCCGATTCACAATCTGGTCGTCCGGTATCGCGGCCAGTGCCTCAATGCTCAGTTCCTTGTCGTATCGCTTTTTCGTGTCGCCGGTCATCGCGGCCCTGCCGGGGTGAACGGCTTAACGTCAATGTCCCCTGCCCGCTCGCGCATGACGTGGCTGTCATACCAGGCCTGCATCCGCAGCAAGGTGTCCATGCTCACCCCGAAAGCCTTCTCGATGCGAAGGGCCATTTCAGGGGACAGGGCGGCATTGCCGTTCACAAGATCGGACAGGGTGGCGCGGCGCACGTCCAGCACTTCGGCGGCGCGGGCAACGGACAGATCGAGCGGCTCCAGAATTTCCTCGCGGATGAAGGTGCCGGGATGGGACGGCTTCATGCCGATTTTCACAGGTGCGTCGGTCATCAGTGATAATCCTCCAGATTCAGGTTGCAGAGTTCGGAATCCTCAATCTCGAAAGTGATCCGCCAGTTGCCGGACACGGACAGGCTCCACGTTCCGGCGCGGTCGCCGGTCAGTTTGTGGATGCGCCAGCCGGGCGGGCCTTGAACGGCGTCCATGTCCTCTGCCGTAATCAGCGCGGTCATGATGTTGCGGACCCTGTTCGCAAGATCGCGGCGGATTTCGCGGTCGTCGTTGTCTTCGATGAAGTGTTTCAAACCTCTATGGCGGATGCTCCGAATCCTCATGCCTCCAAGTGTACGGTCAAACCGTACAACTGGCAAGCCTTTTGTCCTGAAATTCGGGTAATTTCATTGCGTTTTTATCTCCCCCCGTATTGGTCTTACGCCCCCAGAGGGGGCCGAAGATCCGGCACGTCGCCCGTGCGCCGCGCCAGAGCCTAAAAAGCAAGATTGCTTTCCAGAAAAAAGTTTCGCCGCTGGCCCACAGAAGCCCGTACAGCGCGGTGTCGTGTGTTTTGGCGGATGGTAGCGGGCTGGTGCCGTGAAGCCCCTCCACGGCCCGGAAATCGGCTAGAGGGTGAATTCCCTGTCCGGGTGCGGCGGCGGCTCCATCATTTCGCCCGGCTCGAAAGCGTCCGGGTCGAATTCCCGTTCGCGGCGTTGGTTGGTGTCTATGAAAAAGCGCAAGAGGTCGTTGATATGGCCCGGCCAGTCGGCAAACCGGCCTTGAAAATAGGCTAGAAGATCGCTGTCGAGTGGAAGCGTGACAGTCTGCTTGTGTATAGCGGCCTGCTGGAAGTCTCCCGGCAATGTCACGTCTGTTGTTTTGTCCATTGCCGCAAGTATAGCAGTAGATATATTAAGGAAATACTTAACCGCTGCCTTCCCTTGCCAAGCCCCTTGCTGTCCCTCCGCTCCCGCCATTGGCCGGATTGGCGCTCGATTCCTTTGTTCGATCTCGCGCCGAAGGCGCATTTGATCATTCCTTCGTCCCGATCAATGTCCGCTCCAGCACGAAAGCGGGGTTCCGTCACCGAAGGCCGTAGCGCAGCGAAGGACGGCGCAGCCGTTGACGGGTCCCCGCGTCGTGCTTTGCTGGATGATCGGGTGAAAAAAGCTATCGGGCGAAGCCCGTCCGCATGGGCAAAAAGCCGTGCGGCCGTCAGTGGCCGCACTCCGTTTAAAGCATCCGCCGTCAGGCGGATTCCGTTGTCGTAGTCCGGTGTCCCACCGATTTATCCCGCCCCGCCTGTGGATGGCCGGACGTTTAAAAAAGACTCTCTGAAAGAGAGAGTTTCAGAGTTTTAAGGCTGGAAGCTATTGGCGCGAAAGGCGAATTAGACACTTCTGCACGCGATACCCCGCCAATCTGCACGCGATACCCCGCCTCTGGCTGCACGCGATACCCCGATATGATCCACAGGAGCGCCCTGCGGTGCCGTTTTTCCTCTCTGCACGCGATACCCCGAATGGTAGGCTGTGGCCGGAAGGGATTCGATGGGGGCAATGTCAGCACAGCTTGATATGTTCATGGTCAGCACGGTTGACCCGCCGTTGCGGGATAACCGCGACACGATGGAATACCCCTTCCTGTCGCTGCAAAAGAAGCGGATCAAGCCTATAAAATTCGCAGCCAAGGACGTTAGCCTACAGGTCCATGCGCCGGGGGAATTCGGGCTTGCGACGATCTGGGATTGGGATTTGATAATCTTCGCGGCCTCGCACCTGAACGACGCCATAGAGGCCGGGCTGGAGCCGTCGCCGCGTGTGCAGTTCGTGCCGCATGATGCCCTTAAGCAGATGGGCCGGGGAACCGGGGGCAAGGATTACAGGGAACTGGCGCAGTCCATGCGGCGGCTGCGGATGACGACGATCATAACCAACATCCGGGAGGATGACGAAAGCGGGGAGGAACGCCCCTTCTCGTGGCTGTCAGACTATCGCATTCCGAAGCGATACAGCCATACGGCCTTGACCCCGGACAGTCACGATGGAGAACCGGACCCGGCCCGGCCCTGGGAAATCGAATTGCCGCCCTGGCTGTTCAATTCGATCATGCGTCGCCGTGAGATTCTGGCCGTGCATCCTGACTATTTCCAGCTTTCCGGGGGGCTTGAAAGGTGGCTGTACCGGCTGGCGCGGAAGGCGGTGCCGGATAAAGAATTTCCGGCCTCTATCAAGTTCCGTATGCAAACGCTGCATGAGCGATCCGGCACAACGCGGCCCCTGCGAAATTTTGCAATCGACATTCGCAAGATGGCCGAGGCGCAGCCCCTGCCGGAGTACGGTGTCAGGATCGTGCGCGACGGCAAGCATGAACTGGTGATTTTGTACCGGGACCGCGCCAAGCCTTGCAGATTGCCGCGTGGCATAAAGCGGCTGGCGATAGAGAGGCGCGTTGGCAAGAGCAAGGGTGCGGAAGCGGCCTAGTCGCCGAATGCCCGCTTCGCTTCGTGCTTCCGGTAAAGTTCATCGACGGCAAGCCTGATAAGTTCGGAATTATCGAGGCCGAGGCGGGCGCGTAACACGGCGAATTTCTCCACGTCGGCGCGGTCAAAGTAGCCGCCGATGTGCTTTAGTCCGTCCCGGCTGGCTGCGCGTGGGGTCTTGGGCGCGGGCGCTGCGGAAGCGGTCACGGTGGCGGGCTTGTCTTCGGGTTGCACGGTCAAGGCTTGTAGAAACGCCGCGCTTTTATTGGTCGCCTTGCTCATGCCGTCGCCCTCTTGTGCACAATTGCACTTGTGTTCAATTGCACTTGTGCGCTCAACCATTCCCACAAGGTCGCTATTTCATCGGCGGCGTGGCTCTCCGGCTCCACCTCCTGCACGGTCAATCCCTTCGGATTCGCAAGCCGATAAACCTCGTAACGGTGCAGCACAACCGGGGACATAGGCACGTCAAGTGCTTCAAGAACGCTGCGGGCGGCTTCCTCGTGGCTGCGGCTGTTGGGAGTGGCGAAGTTCAAAATGCCTATGGCGGGGGTTCCCAGACGGCGGGCAAGGGCCGCGCTCTTGGCAAGGCCGTCGAAAGCGTCGCTTTCCAGCCAAAAAGGAATTAGCACAAGGTCAGCGGCTTCGACGGCGGCGGGCGCTTCGCTGCTCCTGCCGGGCGGCGTGTCGATCAAGGCAAGATCGCAACCGGCTTGGCGGGCGCGTTCGAGTTCGTCCGGCAAGTCGTTTTCGGTGACGAAACGCACGACCGGCAAATGCTCGTCCTGCTGCTGGCTGCGCCGCTTGCCCCATGTCGTCGCGTTCTGCTGCGTGTCCATGTCAAGGATGATGACGTTCTGACCGGCGGCGGTCGCGGCGGTCGCTAGATGCTTGGTCAGGGTGGTTTTTCCAACCCCTCCCTTGTTGATCGTGATTGCAATTGTTCGCATGTGTAGAAGTTCCTTTGTGCGATTGTGCACAATTGCAGGATTGCACCTTTGCACTTAACCGTCAATGCGCTGCATTAAATCATCCCATCTTCGGCCCGCCGCCCTGGCCGCCCTGGCCCGGATCGGGCTTCTGCGGCGGGCGGCGGTACAGGTCATCATCCTTGATGCTGCGGCCTCGCCTGAAATGCCGCGCCTGCCGGTACTTCGCGGCGCGTTCCCGGATCGGCGCAAGTTCCTCGCCGCGCTCATTGTTGCGGACCTGCCATTTGGCTTTCAATTCGGCTTTCTGCTGATCTTGCGTCTGCCGCAGCTGGCCGCACTGGCCGAGATATTGAGTTCGCAGCGCGTCAAGGTCGGGCACGGCCTCCCGGTCTAGGGCGCTGGCCGCTGCTTTGACCTCTTGCCGGATGAAGCGGGCCAGGGCGCGGCGCTCGGTCAACTGGGCCTGGTCAAACACGTCGCGGCGCTGCGCGGATGACATGAGGGTGTAAAAGATCGTCATGGCGTCGGCGGTCCGGTTCTGCCGGCGCAACATGCGGTAGACAAGCGCCATGTTGAAAAACTTTGAGATGATGCCGCGCTCCGCCGTGTCGAAGGTTTTGAGCTGGTCGCGCTGACGGCGGAACAGGTCGCGCCAGCGGCCTTTGGCGCGGGTCTTGATCTCAACCGCCTTCTCCGCTTTCAGCTTTCCGGTTTTGTCCTGCCTCCGGCTTCTCACCGTGTCGTAGGTGCGCTTCAATTCCTCCCACTGGCGGGCGTGGCTCGTCCGCATCTGCCGCCCGATGTCGTACAGCCAGGCGTCCTTCTGGCGCTGTTCGGTCTGCGCGAATTCAGCGCCAAGGCGGTCGTTGCTGGTCGCCCTGTTGAATTCATAGGCCTGGCGCGGCACACGCGGGGCGCGGATGAATTCACCCTGCTTGCGTTTGGCGTTGTTTTCGACGCGCTGTTCGCAATAGACTTTTCCGCGCGCCTGTTCGTAAGCCTGCGCCCACTCCGAGAGTTTCAATTTTGAATTCGACAAGTTGGCGGCGATTCCGTTCTTCGGATGCACCCGGTTGACCAGGATGTGGACGTGGGTGTGCGGCTCGTCGTTGTGCGAGAGGATGATCGCCTGGTGTTCGTCCAGTCCCTGCGCCTTGAGGCTGTCGCGGGCGGCTTTGAGCTGGTCCTCTTTGGTCGGCTTTTCGTCCGGGTGCCAGGCGAGGGAGTAGGCATGGACCGGCTTGGTCAGTTTTCGCCCCGTGGCCTTCACCCCGGCTGCCGCTTTCAACTCGCCCTGCGCCAGGGCGGTGTGAGCCATGATCTTCCATGCGCGGTCGGGATCGTCGGTCGAGAGATTGACGGTCTGCGTCCAGGCCACGCGCTTCGATGTGAAGCGCACGGCCTCGCCCTCCTGGCGCTTGTCGTGCAGATAGTAGGCGGCTGCGCCCTTAAAGGACCGCCCGCCCTCCGTTATCGCCGGGACCATAGATTTCATCCAGGATGGCATTGATGCGGGCGATGAGGACAGACAGGGCGGCGGATATGTCCGACGGCCCGGCGCGGCCCGCGTTCAGCTGGTAGGCAATCTGGTTGAGGTTGACGCCAATCCGCAGCAGGGCGATGGCAAGCGCGGCGATGCCGCGCTGCTGCACGGCAGGGACCGAGGGCAGGCGATAGCCCAGGATGCGGCGGCGCATGAAGTCGGCAATGGTGATGCCGAGGGCGGTGGCGTTGTACTCGACCGTGACCCGCTCAGGCGTGGTCACGCGCGTTTTGAGCTGGTCGTGCCGCAGCTCCTCGGCGGTCTTCTTGGGTCGCGCCATGACACATGCTCCGTGCGCCGCGTTCGGCCCGCCATGTTTGGTTCCTGGGGGCCGGGGAGTTCCAAGAGGGGGTATCCCCCGCTTGGCCAGGTTTTTGGGTACCAAAAACACATCTGGCTACCCAAAGATTGGGACGAAACAACCAGAACCAAGGTGCAGGATGATCGCGGTCATGCCTTAAGCCGTGAAATCGTCTGGTGCGAAACGTCGTAGCTGAGCGCGATCTCGCGCAACGTTTCCTTGCCGCTGTCGCGCCGCTTGAGCGCCTCGCGGCGTTGATGCCCGGTGAGCTTCGGCTTGCGCCCGAATTTGACGCCCCGCGCCTTTGCCTGTGAGCGGCCAAGGGCGGTGCGCTCCGTGATGCGGCGGCGCTCGAACTTCGCCGCGATCCCCAGCACGGCAAGCACCACTTCGGCAAAATCGGACGTAGTGTCGAGGATCGGTTCGGCGATGGATTTCAGGCCCGCGCCTGCCCGCTGAATGTCGCGGGCGATGACGAGCAAATCCGTGGTGTCACGCGACAGGCGGTCAACGGCGGGCGTAACAACAAGATCGCCGGGGGCAAGCATCCTCAACAGGCGCTTGAGCTTGGGCCGCTCGGCGGTCGCGCCGCTTTCCTTTTCCCGAAACACTTTCGAGCATCCGAGGGCCTTGAGCTGGTCGAGCTGGCCGGTAAGGTCTTGAGCGTCCGTGGACACCCGCGCATAGCCGTAAATCATGGGTCAATTATGGACCGGAAATATGGACCAGAAAAGCGAAATAAGATCAGCCGGTTAGTTTTGGTCCAAAAATCAAGAATTTTGCACGGCCCGTTATAGCGAGCATGTCGAGAATCGGACATGCCGGGGTCGGTCCCTCTGTACAGCGCGCGATTGTCTGTGAAAGGATTTTCTCAAGGCGCTTCAGGTCGGCAAGCTTGGCGCGGACGCCGCCAAGGTGGGCGGCGGCAATCTCCCGAACCTGCGCGCAAGAGACATGCTGCGGCTCAGCGAGCGCCAACAGCGCACGAATGTCGTCGATGCCAAAGCCGAGTTCACGGGCGCGGCGGATGAATGTCAATGTTCGCGCTTGGCCTGGCCCGTAAACCCGCCGCCCGCTTTCGGTGCGCGGCGGGGCTGGCAGCATGCCGATCTTTTCATAGTAGCGGATCGTCTCGATATGTACGCCAGTGACGCGAGACAGTTCGCCAATCGGCATGCCGTCCGCTGGCAACGCTTTGATCCGGCGCATGAAAAAACTCCTTGATCCTGTAGCTGCTACAGGATGTAGCATGAACCTGTATCAATCAAGGAAGCCTATCCATGTATGATTCCCCGACCAATTCCTGCTGCGAACCGGCCCGGACTCCAGCTGTGCCGGATGATGCCGCGATTGGCCGCACGCAAAAGCTCGTTGCGGCTGGTGGCATCCTCGGGGCCATCGCGGCCTCATCGTGCTGCATCGCGCCCTTGGTGCTGTTCAGCCTGGGCATCAGCGGCGCATGGATCGGGAACCTCACGGCGCTTGCCCCGTATCAGCCCTATTTCATCGCGGCGACGCTCGCCTGCCTCGGATACGGCTACTGGCTGGTTTACCGGCCTAGCAAGGTCGCGTGCGCGGAGGGCGCGGCCTGCGCCCGGCCGCTGCCAAACCATATCGTCAAGGCGGGCCTCGTCCTGGCGACGATCCTCGTCGCCGGTGCGATAGCCTTCGACCTGTTTGCCCCGCTCCTGCTGAACTCCTGAGAGGAATCCCCATGATCAAATTGCTTGCCACGGCGCCTTCGGGTTTGGCCTCGAACCAGTGTCAATCAAGAAGGAAGCCGCTATCAGACCACTGCCGAACCGCCCTATCCTGTTGGGGCTCGTGCTGTTCATCTCACTTGGGCTAGCGGGTTGCGGAGGCGGATGTTGAGAATTTGAGAATGATGCACGCCGGTTCGCGCGACTTTCGTTTGACCTCCTTGCACCGCTGATCCTCAAATCGTGAAAAACCGGCCCATGACCAAAATGCTTGTCTTTATGACCCTCACACTCGGAGCGCTCGCTTCGCCTGCGCTCGCGGGCGAAACGACAGTGACCCTTGCGGTGCGCAACTGGTACTGCGCGGCATGTCCGCATGTCATAAAGCAAAGTCTCGCGGCCGTTCCGGGCGTCATCAATGTCACAGTCTCGGACAAGACCAAGACGGCAGTCGTCACCTTCGACGACACGAAGGCGGACGTAAAGGCGCTCACCGAGGCAACAGCCGCAGCAGGCTATCCCTCGTTCCCTTATACGGAAGGGATGTTATGGCCATGAACGACCGCGCGCCATGAAAACGTCAAGCGCGTGCTTATTATCCGTTCCCATGTTGATCACCCTGTCGATCGTACTATCTGGCTGCGGTCATGGTTTCGCCCCTCCCACTACTATTTCCTATCGCCAGGTCGGCATATGCAAAGGATACGACACGGCAGCCGGCCCGGTGACAGCTCGGTCTGACCAAGCCTTTGCTATCTTCAAAATCGAAGGCGTGGACAATACAAAATCCAGCAAAAATTTCGATTTCGACCCAACGCATCTTTATGTGGACCAATCCAACCCTGCACAACAGGCCAAGACGGCTGTGTGGGACAAGAATCGTCGTTTTGTGTTTCCGGATGCCAGATTCGCGCAGAGCATGGG
>QHBR01000282.1 GCA_003244015.1 Hyphomicrobiales bacterium
CCAAATGAATCAGACCACTAGCAAGCCGCGTTAAAACCTATACCAGACCCCAGCTGTTGGACCTAGCTCGCGTCCGGCGTTGATCCCCGCGACCGTGATAAAGCCGCCGATCTGCACCGACCATTGCGGCGCGATATCGTAAACGAGGCTCGGTTGCAGTTTGGTCCAGGAGACATGCCCGAACTGGAGGGAACCGTTAACAATCGACGTGAAGCTCTGCAGCATCACGAGAAATCTCGGCCACGGGCGCAGTCCCATCGTCAGATCGATCCGATATTCGCCCGGCTGATTGCCAGCGTAAAAGCGATAGCCCCCTGCGCCTCGACGAAACCCTCCATCCCCGCGACGACGACGTTGTGCCCGGCCATGCCCCGGAGATCGAGGGAAGCGGCGCGGCGCACCCCGAACGGCCCGAGCGAATCGGCAAACGAGCCGCCGGGCGAGCGCAATCCGGCTTGAAACGAAACGACGCTCGCATCCGAGCGGTAGAGCCCGACCCTCGCCGCGATCTCGCTCTCGCCCAGTCCATTGTAGGACTGCCCCGGAGGAGGGTTGCGGATGCTGTCGTAGGAAGGCGCCGCGACCAAGGTCAGCCGACTCGTCAGGCCATATTCCATATAGGTTCCAAGTTCGAACTTTTTATAGGACGGAACCGGAATGAGATGCCCTTGCGCATTGAACGCATAAAAAAACGTATCGGCAATGACCTGCCCGTCGCCAGGGGGCAAAAGCCAGGCGCCGCCCCGCGCCGCCTCGGTGCCGGCGCCGATGAGCCCGACGGCAGCGGCAATGAGCGCGAGGAGAAAACACGGGATACGCAACGGAAAGCCCCTTCACCCGGCCCAACGAGGCGATAACTATCGACATATCAAAAAAGACTGTTCTCATACACACATCATATTCTAGCCGTATTTTTAACGAACGCAAATCGATTCGCTTTAATATCAGCGTTAAGCTCACTGTCGCCGGTCCCGGCGCCCCTGGAGAGCCAATCGCTGGACCGATTCGGGGCGTTCGGCTTGAATGGGCCGTACAAAGTGGTCGTCATGGTTCGCGCTAGCGATTGGCGGTGGATTTCACCCAAGAATCTGGGGCCATCCCGGCTATTCTGGAACGTATTGCCGCAGCCGGCGCGCTGGCCCTCGCCGCGGCGGCATTCCATGGAACACTCGTACCGCGAGACCCATTTTCGTTGGGGCAGCGGGGCCGGTCAGTATTTGGCCTTTGTTCATGGGAAAGTAAGGGCCAGACGATACCGTAGGGGCCCATTGGACCGATGAAGCAGAGTTGAATCGTGTCGAAAGGTCATGTGCTCTCGATCAATACCTACCACTATCCGAAGGGCGGTTCGGAGATAATCTATTTTGCCAACGCCGCTCTGATGGAACGGCACGGGTGGACGAATTCGTTTTACGCGATGCACCACCCGAACAACCTGCCCTGCGAGGACAGCCAATATTTCGCGGAGCATGTCGATTTTGGTGCGCCGGCGTCGCTCCGGGAAAAGGCGGTCGTCGCCGCGCGCATCATCTATTCGCGGGAAGCCCGGGCCAAGCTGGCGCGGCTCATCGATTCGCGGAGGATCGATGTTGCCCATGCGCACAACATTTACCATCACCTGTCGCCGTCGGTGCTCGTAGAGCTGAAGCGGCGCGGCATTCCGGTGGTCATGACAGTGCATGATCTCAAGCTCGCCTGCCCGGCGTATACGATGCGGAACGGGTCCGGGGTATGCGAGCGCTGTAAGGGCGGCCGGGTCTGGAATGTCGCGATCCACCGCTGCATCAAAGGCAGCGTTGCCTTGAGTGGGCTGATCATGGTCGAGTCGGCCATCCACAAGGCGTTGCGGATCTACGCGCGCCATATCGACCGGATCGTCACGCCGAGCGCCTTCTATCGCGAGAAACTGATCGAGTGGGGCTGGCGGGCCGAAAAGCTGGTGCATATTCCAAACTTCGTATCCGATGCGGCGCTGTCGGCCGCAACCCCAGGCGGCGATCACCTTCTCTATTTTGGCCGCCTGACGCCTGAGAAGGGCATTGCGACGCTGATCGCGGCAGCAGCGGCCTCGGCTGTTCCCGTTCGCATCGCCGGGCGCGGACCGCAGGAGGAGGAGCTGCGGGCGCTTGCCCAGTCGCTCGGCGCTCCGGCGGTCTTCGTGGGCTTCCTTTCAGGCGACGCGCTGTGGGCCGAGGTCGATGCGGCACGGGCGATCGTGCTACCGTCCGAATGGTACGAGAATAGCCCTATGAGCGTCGTCGAAGCCTTTCAGCGTGGCAAGCCGCTGGTTGGCGCGCGGATCGGCGGCATTCCCGAGTTGATCGAGGAGGGACGGACCGGCTGGTCGTTCCGGGCCGGCGATGTTGCCGATCTTGCGCGCGCCCTGGCCCTCGCGCGCGACACCGCGGACACCCACCTCGCCGAGATGTCGGTCGCCTGCCGGCAGCTGGTTTCCCGTTCTTTTTCCGAGCATGTCTATTTCGAGGCGATGAGCGCGCTCTATGAAAAATTGCGAGTCTGAGCTCGACTTTGTGGATTTTTTCCTGCTTGCCTCAGACGCCGGCCCAAAAGATTCCGCCTCTGCGATGATGCGCAAGGCCTGTTCGACGGAAGCGGCAATGCTTCCAAAGCGAACCGCACCGATTGTTCTTTCCACAGTAACCAATGGAGGATATCGCCGAGATCGTCGCGTCGATTTTCCGCTGAGGGCGAGGGCGGAAGCCGGAGGTCTTGAAGCGGGTTGGGATTGCGCGCGCGCCTTGTCGCGCGGCCCTTCAACAGGCGGCCCGCCGCTCGTTGCCGAAAGGCCCTTCGACATACGAGCATTCGGATGGTTCATCGCGGCGGACTCCAACTCATAGGCGTAGGCAAGACCAACATCCGACGAATCCACGTGTCTTCCATTGATCCAATTCACATCGACAGCATCGCCGTAAATGTGATCGCCATGGTTCAACGTTAGTGAGATCGCGGCATGGCGATGGGCCGCGGCGCTTATCGCCATGCCCTGATTATAGGCTGACACTCTCATATCTTTGGCGTGTCGCCATTTCCGGCATGGTGTCCGATCACGGAGAAAGCGCGGCGAGCCCTCAACGGTGGCGGCGATAGAAACCCGCGAAGGATATCGCGATGCCGCCGCACCCGTCGTTGTCCTCGACGAGGAGCAACGCGCCGATCAATTGCATCCGGACTTGGCAACTGCCCTCTTCGGCCTTGTCGAACGGAATGCTGCCATCGTCGGCGAAGGCGAGAATCCCGCCAGCCGGCGTGGCTTCGGCTCCGAGTTCGCCGTTGGACGTGTCCCGGGTCGCCGGGAACGTGTAGACCTGTAACCCCTCGATCGCGAGACTGCCGCGGCGGTTGCCACGGGAGATCGCGATTTCGCCGTGCGACGACCAGGCGCCGATCCAATCCCTCAGCTTGGGAGACGAATTGCGCGCGATAGGCGATAAGGCCGAAGATAGCATCCAGCCGCGCGTTCAGATCTGCTTGCGGGATAGGAGACACAGGTATAAGGCCCAAGCGTTTTACCCGTCAGCGCCACATCGCCTTCCACCAGATACGCTTTGCCTTGGCACGCGGCATCCTCGTCCGGGCAGGAGCCATGTTCCCACGCGCTCTTCACGAAATAAGCGCGCGGCCTGGCTGTCACTTTGGAGGCGACGAGCGGACGTTTCACATCAAAGTCGTCGATGCCATTGCAATCCTTCGGGTTCGACTCGGCGGCGGACGGCGAGATGCCGCGCCATGCGATGAACGCGGCGGCAAGAAGCATGGGGCGGAACCGCCTCATCGCGCACTCCGCGCAGGCGGGGAGAATTCAAGTTGCATCATTTAATAAATTCATTCGCCAACGACTCTAGACCCACTCCTGAATGCCGCCTAGGTGAAGCCCGGCTCAAAAAAGCATCGCGCGGCCGAGAAAGAGCATCTGCCTCTTGCCGAGGCCGCGTTCCCGATGTGGCCTGTCTCCCCAACGCTGGTCACGCCACCTTTCGCCGCACTTGCATCGCTTGGCGCAAGCCCATAGATGAAAACGGCCAAACCTTCCCTCGCTCGCACCGCGTGGCGCTTGGAGATTTTTGAGAGTTTTCATGCAAGATCATCCGTCCGGCCGGGAAGGTTTTCACGCGACCACCATTATAATGGTTAAAAAAGGCGGCCGCACGGTCATCGGCGGCGATGGTCAGGTCTCGATCGGGCAGACCATCGTCAAGGGCAATGCAAAGAAAGTTCGCCGGCTCGCCAAGGGCGAAGTGATCGGCGGCTTCGCTGGCGCGACCGCCGACGCCTTCACCCTGTTCGAGCGCCTCGAAACGAAACTCGAACAATATCCGGGCCAGCTCATGCGCGCCTGCGTGGAGCTCGCCAAGGATTGGCGCATGGATCGTTATTTGCGCAGGCTCGAGGCGATGATGCTCGTCGCCGACGCCGAGGCGGCTCTCGTTCTAACCGGCACCGGCGATGTGCTCGAACCGGAGTCCGAAGGCAATGGCAGTGTGATGGGGATCGGATCCGGCGGCAATTATGCGCTTGCCGCCGGCCGCGCGCTGCTTGCAACCGGTCTCGACGCCGAGGCGATCGCCCGCCGCGCGCTTGAAATCGCCGCCGGCATTTGCGTCTATACCAACGACAAATTCGTGCTCGAATCGATTGCCTCGAAATAATCGCGCGGCAACAGGAAAGCCTCTTCAATGACCGATTTTTCACCGCGCGAGATCGTCTCCGAGCTCGACCGTTTTATTGTCGGACAAAAGGATGCCAAGCGCGCCGTGGCGGTCGCCCTGCGCAACCGCTGGCGCCGCCTGCGCCTCGAAGGCGCGATGCGCGACGAGGTGCTGCCGAAG
>QHBR01000172.1 GCA_003244015.1 Hyphomicrobiales bacterium
GCGACGTACCCATTAAACACCTTTCCAGCTCCAATAGGAGCTTATCAAAGGTGTCCACCATTTCGAGGGAGGATCACTAAGCCTTTTATGACTTCACCTCATCCCCGGCTGACGGCAGCACCATGGCACGGTTCGCGCTGATCCACTTAAGCACATCGCCGGGCTTGCCGTGCAAGAGTTTGAGCCATTTGGTCGAGTGAATGCTTTCCCCGTCGCCGCCCTGCCAGAATTCGCCGACGATGAGCAGCTTCCATTTGGGAGCTCCTGTGGCAGACAGGCGGACCTGAAGAATGTCCACGTGGAAGCTGTAAACTTCGCCTGCAAAACTGTGGCGATCGACCGAACACTCGGCTCCCTTTGAGGTCCATTTCCGTTTTCCAACCGCAGGACCCGGCTTGTTGACAATGAACTCGATGTCACTGATGACCCGTGATCTCGACAATCTCAGCACGACTTGGCTCCTCGACTCGGCTCCTCGGACCTCACTGTAATTCACTGTAATCGGATTGGATCGGCGCCGATGGCCTGGAGCTCCGTGAAAATATCCGACAGCGAGGCAAATGGAGCGCGTCGACTCTTTGACGTACTCGTCGATTTCCTCGATCCTCGCAGTCCGCCGATCGATCGCAATGTGCATCGCCTGTCGTGTCGCCTGCAGCGCGGAGCCCAGGTGCTCGGACAGAGAGGATTCGAATCGGCGAAACCCCTCCTCGATATTCTGCCGCATCGCCCAATCGAGATTCGCTATGTTCCGCAAAACGGCTTTATCGGCGTCCGCCGCGAGTTGGCGTCGCGCCCTGCTCTCGCGCATGCCGCTGGGCAGAAATCGCGTGATCACGCTGGCAGACAGGTCAAAAAGAGAAGCCACCGTTTCGGGCGCGACCCAGTAAGGCTCTCGCTTTACTTCGAAGGCTTCGTTTGTTTGGGGCAGGAATGGCGGTGACTTGTGTAACGCTGGTCGGCAGCACCGGCGCCCCGAGAAGCGCGTTGAGCAACAGGTTCAGTCTCTCGAGGATCTCTCGTTGCGCCGACGTTGGATTGGGGATCGACGACGCTGCCCGGGCGAGGAGAAAACCGAGTGACGCCATGTGGCTCACACTTTTTCGAACGAAATCGGCGGGTTGGCCGCGAAGCACGGGGCCGGAGGGCCAGAACCCACATCCCACCAGTTACGAAGTGCCACTGCAACCGTGACGGAAACGGTGCTTGCGACGCGAAATCCGCTCCAAACTCGGGCAGATGAGACGGACATCATTCACTCTCCGTTTCACTTTGACCGGTGCGGTTTTCCTCCTGGGCGGCGAAAACTTTGCGGGCGTAAGTGTCGAGGAGGATTTCGCAACGTTCGAGGTGAGCCGTCGCATCGCGCGCCAATGGCGCACTGTAGAAGTCGAGCTTGCATATTTTGTCGAGCCAGCCTCTGAGCTTCTTCAGATCCTCATCGTTTTCTTCCAGTTCGCCATAGGTGAAATGCTTGGCGCCGGTCTCCTTGGCGATTTCCGCCTCGAAATCGGTGCAGCGGCTAATGAACTCTTGATACCCTTCGTTGCGGTCATGGTTGAACCGCTCAATCACCTTTTCTTGCTGACGCTGGTCGAGCCCGACAGTTTCCAGAAGGACCGCCTGGGGGCTTTGCTCGCGGAGCTCGATCGGTAGCGCATAAGGCCCAAGGTCAATGGCCGTAGCCAAAAGAGAGGCGGCGTCCGCTTAGGGGGGGGTCGCTTGCTCCGCTTCGGGGAGGGGTCGCTTGCCCATCTGCTCAAGAACCGGTTCTACATCGGCGAGGTCACCTATCGGAGTGAGGTGCATCGCGGGCGAGCATGAGCCGATCCTCGCCCGCGAGTTGTTCGAGGCCGTGCAGGCCAGGCGCGCCGCCAACGCCGTCGCCCGGCAGGTCCGGCTCAGGGGCTCTGTCGCCGTTCTGACCGGCCGCCTCTTCGATGACCGCGGCAACCGCATGAGCCGGACGCATGCGAACAAGCGCGGCGTGCGCTACCGCTACTATGTCTCGCATGCGATTTTGCAGAATCGCAAGGCCGAAGCAGGCAGCATCGCCCGCGTTCCAGCTCCCGAGATCGAAACCGTCGTCCGCGACGGCGTACGCAGGCATCTTGCTGCAATGCGTGGAACGGAACTCGCGACCGCCCTAGCAGACCGCGATCTTATCGTGCGCCATGTCGCACGCGTGATCGTCAAGCCTTCGTCCTTGACGCTCATCGGACCGCCGAAAACGATCGCGCCAGCGTAATTTCTTAAGCGTTGCCGGCAGCGGATCGCCGAAGCGGGGACGCCGGCAATCGAGTGCAAATCCTTGCCCGCGCAAGAGCCGTCCGACCTGCCCGGCGTCGACTGTGCTTGGCGGGACGACGAGAATCCTGCCGCAAGATGTGATCCCTTTCGGCATCGTTCCCAAGATGAAAATATCAAACCAGACTTCAGGGGAGGGGAGCCCGATTTTGCTGCAACCGCGAAATAACCGCTAAAAATCAGGGCTTTTGGCAAAAATGGCAAGACCGAAATGCTGAGTTTGTTCAAGAAACCAGGCACGATCTCGCGGCGTCCGGCAATCAGCCCGGCATAGCCCGCCTCGGCGACCTCCATGGCGCTGGAAGCCGGAAGCCGCGCGAGGTCCATGTTTGGCCCGAACCCCGTCGATCTCAATATTCGCGCGGTCGTTGAAATAACTTTGTGTTTCCTGCCAGCCATTCGCGTCGCACGCGGAAAAGTCCTAAATGTCGCCTCGGTCGCGGCCTACTTCCCTGGCGGCCCGGGCATGGCGGCCTATTACGCGTCGAAATCCTTCATTCTCTCGTTTTCGCTGGCGCGCTCGCAAGAATTGCATTCGCATGGCGTCGCGGTCTCGGCGCTGTGTCCTGGCTACACCAAGACGGATTTCCAGGCCCGCGCCGCAGATTTCCGCCGTGAAAACATAGTCCTGCGTGGCGACGCAGACATGGGTCGCGCCATGCGCAAATCGTCCGATGGGCGAGTGACGCGGCTTTATCCTTCGGGCAAATCAGGATCAGGCGCCTGTCGCGGGAGTGAAACCAGGCCGAGTCATAACGCCTAGTCTGCAAGCGTTCGGTTAAGCCGGCCTTTCATCAAGAATGTTTCTCGCCTTTCAGCGACCGCTATTTGAACGACAGCTCTTTGCAATTTGCGACCACCGACCACTTCGGGTCGGGTGGGTTTGTTGTAGTGAAGACTAAACCTTCATTTACATTTTGCTGTTCGCCGCGCTCTCCACTCCCGGTATCATACGCAAGCTCGAAACTGAACTGATTGGCTTCGGCCCCACCGCTTGGGTTATTTATGCCAATGGGAATGATAACAACACTATTGATGTCGAGTTTTTCACC
>QHBR01000351.1 GCA_003244015.1 Hyphomicrobiales bacterium
AGTTAGAGTCGATCCACTAGGCATGCGAGAGACCAGAACATAATGGCTAGGATTTGATTACACCTCATGAAATGGTTCCTGGTAGGCTCCGTCACGTTGGGTCTCGTACTTCGCGGCAATGACGCGGCGGTGGGGGGCTCAATCTGTCCCGCAAGACAAGTGTAAAGACGGAAATCAGCCTGTTTAAATCTAGGGCTAAAGCCTAAAGAAGGTATTTGTGGCTTGCATTAAATTCTAGCGGCCTGCGGCTTGCCGCGAAGCTCTGTCGATGAAATGGACGAGCGCGGCCCATGCAGGAATATGAATGCCGGCGGCGAGGCCACGGCAAGAAGACCACCGTCCGTTTCGTCGAGGCGATAAGGCGCCAACGTTTCCGCCGCGCGCCCGTGCGGAGCTGTCAGCGTCGAACCGGGGCGATCGATAATGGCGATCGGAACCAGCGCAGCGATGCTGCGCCAGCGTTGCCAGCGATCGAACAGACAAAAATTATCCGCGCCCATCAGCCAAACGAAATGCACGCTGGGACAGCGCTGTATCAAATAGGAAATCGTGTCGAACGTATAAGTGGCGCCGATCGCGGCCTCGAACGCCGTCACCGCGATGCGCGGATGTTGACTAATCTTACGCGCGGCTTCGACGCGCTCAGCAAGCGGCGCCAACTCATGCGGGTCCTTCAACGGATTGGCGGAGGAGACGAGCCACCAGACGCGATCGAGGCGCAGGCGCCGTAACGCAAACAGGCTCGCCGCACGATGGCCTTCGTGCGGCGGATTGAAACTGCCGCCAAAAAGGCCAACGCGCAGGCCACGCACGAAGGGCGGCGGTTTGGCGGACGGCACGAAACTCAAGGGCGAATCTGCCCGTTGCCGCGAACGCGATATTTGAAGGAGGTCAGTTGCTCAAGCCCGACCGGGCCACGCGCGTGCATCCGGCCCGTCGCGATGCCGATCTCGGCGCCGAAGCCGAACTCGCCGCCATCGGCGAATTGCGTCGAGGCATTATGCATCACGATGGCCGAATCGACCTCTTTCAGGAAGCGCTCCGCCGCCGCCTGGTTCTCGGTGACGATGCAATCGGTATGATGCGAGCCAAAAGTTTCGATATGCGCGATGGCCTGATCGAGGCCTTCGACAACACGCACGGAAATGATCGCGTCGAGATATTCGGTGGCCCAATCCGTCTCGCTCGCTGGCGTGAGGCGGGGGTCGGCGGCGAGCGTGGCGGCATCCCCGCGCACCGCGCAACCGACATCTAGCAGCATTTCGACGAGCGGCGCGAGATGGGTAGCCGCGCAGGCGCGATCGACGAGCAAAGTCTCGGCCGCGCCGCAAATACCCGTCCGCCGCATTTTGGCGTTGTAAACAATTGCTTCCGCCTTGTTGAGATCCGCGTCGCGATCGACGAACACATGCACGATGCCTTCGAGGTGGGCGAAAACCGGCACTCGTGCCTCGGCCTGGACGCGGGCGACGAGGCTTTTGCCGCCGCGCGGCACGATCACATCGAGATTGCCGCCGAGCCCCGAGAGCATTTCGCCAACTACTTCGCGGTCCGGGACTGGAACAAAGGCAATTGCATCGGGCGAAATGCCTGCGACCCTCAATCCGGCCACAAGGCAACCATGAATACAGCCGCTTGAACGCAAACTCTCCGAGCCGCCGCGCAGGATAACCGCATTGCCGGCTTTAAGGCACAGCGCGCCGGCGTCCGCTGTCACCGCCGGCCGGCTCTCATAAATCACGCCAATGACACCGAGTGGTGTCGCCACGCGCTCAATCACAAGCCCGTTTGGACGTTCATATCGCGCAAGCAGACGCCCCACGGGATCGGGAAGTGCGGCGATCGCTGCAAGGCCGCTCGCCATGGCTTCGATCCGGGGAGCGTCAAGGGCAAGGCGATCGAGAAAAGCTCCCGTGGCTCCACTCGCCTTCGCGGTAACCATGTCGCGCGCATTGGCTGCGAGGATATCCGCACGCCGCACACGGATTACCGCGGCGGCGGAGCGAAGCGCTAAATTCTTTGTCTCGGGGGAAGCGAGCGATAGCTCATGCGCGCATTTGCGGGCTGCGCGCCCCATCGCGGCCATCATTCCGGAGGTGTCGGGAACTGAGTCATTCGTCTCGATGCAGTCAAGATTTCCCATCGGTGCCCGCCTCCCATGCGGTAATCCGGTCGCGAGCAAGTACCATATCATCCTGGTGGATGATCACCGCGCGCCCCGGAGTGCCGAGCAAGGCAGGTATATCTTGCGAATTGCGTCCGGCGATCAAGACCGCCTCGCTCGCGTCGTAGCCGACAAGCCCGCGCCCGATCTCGGCCGCCTGGGCATTGCGGATCAACACGCAATCGCCGCTCGTGAAATTGCCCTCGACCCGCGTCACACCGGCGGGCAGCAGGCTCTTGCCATTGGCGATCGCCTTTGCCGCTCCGGCATCTACATGCAAGGCACCGCGCGGCTCCAGCGAACCGGCGATCCATTTTTTTCGTGCGGTAACCGGGTTGGAGCTGGTCAGGAACCAGGTGCAAGGCACCAAGGCATGGAGGCGCGACACCGGATGCGCGACCCTTCCGTCGGCGATCAGCATATGGGTGCCGCCGGCCGTCGCGATTTTCGCCGCCTCGATCTTGGTGCGCATGCCGCCGCGCGATAGGGCCGAGCCGCCGCCGCCGGCCATCGCCTCGATCACCGCGTCCACCCGCGCAACCACCGCAACAAGCTCGGCCGCGGGGTTTTCGCTCGGGGGCGCGGTGTAAAGCCCAGGCACGTCGGAGAGCAGAATCAAGAGATCCGCGCTCGTCATGGTCGCGACGCGGGCGGCCAAGCGATCATTGTCGCCGTAGCGTATTTCGGATGTCGCGACCGTATCGTTCTCGTTGATGACCGGCACGGCGCGGAGATCGAGAAGGCGGCCAATCGTCGCCCTCGCGTTCAGATAGCGATGGCGTTCCTCGGTGTCGCCAAGCGTGACCAGAATTTGCCCGGCGGTGATCTTCCTATCCGCGAGCACTTCCGCCCAGATTCGAGCCAAGGCGATCTGGCCCACGGCGGCGGCGGCCTGGCTGTCTTCGAGTTTCAAGCCGCCTCCGGGGAGCCCCAGCACGGTGCGCCCGAGCGCGATCGAGCCGGACGAAACGACGAGGACATCGGTGCCTTGCGCGTGCAAATCCGCGATGTCCTGGGCAAGCGATTCGAGCCAGCGCCGTTTGACGCAGCCTTGTTCGCGATCGATCAGCAAGGAGGAGCCGGCCTTGATGACGATGCGGCGGAAGGTTTTGAGGCTCGGCAAGGCGGCGGAAGGCGCCGCCGCTGCTTGGTTTGCCACGCTCAAGGGTGCCACTCCGCGACGGCGCCCGGCTGAACTGTCTTGGCGTTCTGGGTCTCGGCGATAATCGTTGAAAGCCGGCGCAGGGTTTCCCGCATATTAATGCCGGCTACTGCCGAAAGCCGCAGTGGCGTTTGCTTGGCGGCGCGTTTCAGCCGCAACACTTGAGCTTGCAGCGTGGCTTGATCGACACTGTCGATCTTGGCGAGCGCGACGATCTCAGGCTTTTCCGCGAGACCATTGCCATAGGCTTCGAGTTCGCGGCGCACGGTTTTATAGGCCTTACCCGCATGTCCGGTTCCGGCATCGACAAGGTGGAGAACCACGCGGCAGCGCTCGATGTGGCCCAAAAATCTGTCGCCAAGCCCATGGCCGTCGTGCGCCCCTTCGATCAGGCCCGGAATGTCGGCGACAACGAATTCCCGGCCGTCGCAAGTGGCGGCGCCAAGCTGCGGATGCAGGGTGGTGAAAGGATAATCGGCGATCCTAGGCCTTGCCGCGCTGACAGTCGCAAGGAAAGTCGATTTCCCAGCGTTGGGCAAGCCGACGATCCCAGCGCCGGCAATGAGTTTCAACCGCAGCAGGATGACGTGCTCTTCGCCCTTCTGGCCCGGATTGGCGCGGCGCGGGGCCTGATTGGTCGAGGTCTTGAAGCGGGTATTGCCGAAGCCGCCATTGCCGCCCCGCGCGAGACGGATGCGTTGGCCGATCTCGATTAAATCGGCAAGCAGAACTTCGCCCTCCTCATCGAAAATCTGGGTTCCCGCGGGGACCATCAGAATCGCATCGGTGCCCTTGGCCCCGGCGCGGTTCTTGCCCATGCCGTGCATTCCGGTGGCCGCCTTGAAGTGTTGCTGGTAGCGATAATCGACCAAGGTATTGAGGCCAGCGGCGCATTCGGCGATGACGTCGCCGCCGCGCCCGCCGTCGCCGCCATCTGGCCCGCCGAATTCGATAAATTTCTCACGCCGGAACGACAGGCAACCGGCGCCGCCGTCGCCCGAACGTATATAGACTCTGGCCGAATCGAGAAATTTCATTGCAAAACATAACCTTGAATCTGAACTTTGGCGCGCGGAGCTGGGCACGAGGGATCATGACAGAACCGAAAAAGCCGATCAACTTTTTTAAAATCCAGCTCTCATTTCAACGGCCGGGCATTGCAACGGGTTTACGATACGGAAACAAAGAAGAACCCGCGACAATTGACGTTCGCCTTCGCATTGTGGACGCGCGGCGTGATCCTTCGCCAGGAAGCCGATCAAGGATAAGTGCCATGCGGCGCCGGTGGGAAGGCTGTTGGTCCGGCCTGGCATCGCTGTCGCGACGCCGTTGCGCCGGGCAAGGGGCCGTGACGAAGCCCTCGCGCGGCATCGCATCGGGGACGCGAGTTTTGCCGGAAGATCGCGTCCCCGGTGACGATCTTGTCTTTCAAGCCAAACCGCTCCAGGAACATCGGCGCATCGGGAATCTCCAGACCCTTTCCGCGCGAGACCCTTGGCGAGCGGGGCTTCGTGTCCGGGAACTGTCTGCGAGCCGCCGCAAAATGCCGGAAGCACATGCTCGGCCATGTCGGCGCCGTCCTTGGCTGCCCGCATCGTCTTGCCCAAATCCTTCGCAACTTAGGTGGTGCAGTTGGTGCTATGGCATCGCCAGCGGCGGCGGACGGGAGACCGGCTCATCCTGGGGCAGAAAAGCCCGTTCCTCAGTTTGGTTTCCCGTCCGCCTCCTGAACCTTGCATGGGGATTTTTTTGTCAAGTCGCTTTTGTCGATGCCGGCGGCCAGCGGCCGTCGCCGCCTGACTATAAAATGTCCATAAGTAGGAGTACATTTTTCTTGACGGCATGACTCGCGCGCGATTCTCTTGTGGCCTGAGAAAAGATGACGCTCGCAAGTTGGATCATGCGACTTTGGAAGCATTGCGCGAACGCGCTCCTGAGTTCGG
>QHBR01000150.1 GCA_003244015.1 Hyphomicrobiales bacterium
GTGGATCGGCACGAGCCGCTCCAGCATGGCGGTTACTTCCATGCTGGGCGTCTGTCATTCAAATGCCATACGAATCTGCTTTCGCTTGGAACTAGCTTTAGGAAGCTAGTCCAGGTTATGCCGGTGAGCCAAGAGGTGGAACCAGAGCCTACCATTTACCGCACGCTCTTTCTTTCCGATGTCCACCTCGGCACCCGCGCTGCCAGGCCGGGCTTTTGCTGGATTTCCTGAAAAATAACGACGCCGCGACGATCTACCTCGTCGGCGACATGATCGACGGATGGCAGTTGAAGAACGGATGGTATTGGCCACAAGCGCACAACGATGTTGTGCAAAAGCTGCTGCGCAAGGTGCGCAAAGGTGTCCGCGTGATTTACGTGCCGGGCAATCATGACGAATTCGCGCGCGACTACATCGGGTCGGTTTTCGGCGGCGTCGAAGTCGCCGATCATGCCTATCACATGACGGCCGATAAAAAGCGTCTGCTCATTATTCATGGCGACCAGTTCGACATCGTGGTTCAGCACGCGCGCTGGCTCGCCTTTCTCGGCGATTGGGCCTATACATTGGCGCTGTTGTCGAACCGCGGTGAACGGGGGAAGGGCGAATGGATTGGAGGACGGTTCAAAATTGGGTTTACGCTCGCCGGTGGTCGTTGTGTTGTATCGTCGCGCCCTTATTGCTGGGCTTCGTCGCGCTGGATCAGACAGCATCCATGTTGATGCATCGAGCCGAGGGGCTCCCACTGCGTTACGAATTTCTTTCGGAGACAGACCTGCCCGGCTCCAGCACAGTCACAGTCAAACAGATCGACGAGAATGTCGGGGACCTCGCCGTGACCTTCCTGGCGAAGGATCTACGCGGCCGAGCCTCATACGCGGTCGCCAGTGCGCTCTTGTATCTCGCCTCGGCGGCGGCGATTGGATTTGGATTCTCGGTCGTCCGCCGCCGCGACGGAGCGCGGATCGCGTTCGAGGCTCTGCTCATCTTCGTCTTCCTCGGATATATCGTCGCCTCGACCCCCGCTGCTTTCGACCTAATGCGGCCGCTGGTAGTCGAGGCCATCCTGAAGGCCGCGAAGAATCTGGCACCGCCCATGAACTATTTCGCGAGCGGCGACGCGGACCGTTCATTGTTCAATCAAATCGTTGGGGGCTTGTTCCATCGCGTCGAACAGTTTGGCGATCCGGCGGTAACCGGTCTCGTGCGCCTGAATTCCATCATCGGTCTCATTGCGGTTGGCATGCTTCTTGCGGCCCTGGCCAGTATTTCGGTCCGGCGGGAAGATGCACCGACTCACGAGGAATTGCTGTTGCGCCTCACGATCATGCGAATCGTGCTCGCGTTGGGGGCCGCAGTTCTGGTCGTCTCGGTCGTCAACAGCAAGGTCCTAATCGAATGGCCGGCATCCCTTCTCTCCAATTCGCAGCATAAGGCCATTGCTCCGATCGGCGAGGCGATGAATTTGATGCTAGGAGCTTCCTGCACGATGGCTTTGATCGCGGCGATGGGACCGGCGCTCGCCGCCTTCGTCCTGGATCGTAGTCGGGCGTTCCCCGCCGCGCCTGCCGATAATCGACAGGCCGGGACGACCGCGCTGGATCGAGCGCCGGCGAATGCCGCTCCGGCGCAACGATTCCCCGACGATCTCGCGTTTGCTCGCTGGCCGAGCATCAGCGCCGCTGTCGCGGTCATCTCGCCATTGTTGGCATCGCCGTTGCTGGACCTGGTGAAGTCCATCGTCAAGATTTCACAGTCTTGAACCGCCTCTCACCCGGCGATCGGCGACACTCGCGACAGGAACTCGGCGATGGCGCGCAGCGTGATCTCCGGTCGTTCCTCCTGGGGGATGTGGCCACAGTCGTCGATGAGAATCAGTTTCGAGCCCTGAATGAGCGCATTCAGCTCGATTCCAATCGCGGGCGGAACGATCCTGTCTCGCCGGCCCCAAATCAAGAGGGCGGGAAGGGTCAATTGTCGGTATTTTTCGATCATCCCCACCACATCGCCGGGAATCATTTGACGCGCCGTTTCCAGCGACACATGGCGGCCTTCCCCGGACTCGAGGTTTTTCGCATAAGTTCGCACCATCTCCTCGGTGATACGGCGGCCATCATAAAAAGCGAAACGCAGCACGGCTCTCACGATCAATCGCGGTGGCAGGAGCGACATCACGAAAGGTCCTAGTCGCGGCGAGAACGCTGGCTGGAGGAGCCACGGGATTCGCTGAGCCAGGGCCAGACTATCGACCAATGTCAGCGACCTGATCGAGTTTCGCCGCCTTTCCATGAAATCGACGGCGATCATGAGCGCGACGCCACCGCCAATCGAATGCCCGACCAGATCGAACTCCTGCAGGCCTTGGCTTTCGATGAATTCGAGCACCGCGCGCGCATGATCGGCCAAGCGGTAGCGATCATCCAGGCGCGGAGGCGAACGGCCATGGCCGGGGAAATCGATTCGGATGACCCTGCGATCGGGCAAGGCGGGAGGCAGGTGGCGCCAGGAAAACAGGGAAGCGCCATAGCCGTGCAAGGCCAATAGCGGTCTTCCAGAACCCGACGATTCGAAGTTCAGAGGAATCATGATTTTGAACGTCACCTCGAATATGTCGAAAATGCCACCGGGGAAGGGAACATCAATCGAGGCGGCGCGCGATGCACCAAACCCTGTCGATAAAGCGGCGCCGCATTGTGTCTCCCGATCGGAAAGTTAAACCCGAGTTCGTCAAGGGCATGAACGACCGTGAGGTTGGCGGCAAGGCCGAAATTTTCGGTCACGAGGCCATCGCGATCCGCGTCGTCGCCGGAGCGTGGAGCGACGAGACGATATTCGCGCCGCAAGAACTGCCTATCGGTGGACCAAGAATAGATTTATGGCGGTCAGCGTCCCCAAAATCACATATTCGGTCAGTGTGAGACCAAATAGCTGAAATACAGTAGCCAATGTGACGATGAGGAGGTTTCCGCAAAGCAAAACGCTCGAGTGTAATGTCGAGTGTCAATCGGCTCGCAAACG
>QHBR01000138.1 GCA_003244015.1 Hyphomicrobiales bacterium
GAATATTTTTCGAGGTGCCCTAACGTCTGTCCAGCGAAGAAGCCACTTGAGTAAAGGTCTTCCTATTTTGCGCCATAAAACCCCAGTTGCACACCCAGCTAGAAAAGCTACTATGCTGGCTCCTACCTCTCCAGTGCTAGTGATTAGACAAAAGTGAGTCCCAGCTACAATCAGCCCGAATATCAAAGTTAAAAATGTTGTATCGACGGCGGTGTGCGGCGCACGTATGCCTATGTAGCACAACAGATAAGCTGCATACCCGCCAGCGATGGTCAACTGTATGTGCCAAGGCAGATTAATCAACTCAGGTGTCACGATTTAGCTCGCATTTCTGGCGATCCTTCTCCCGGCGCCGTCGCATTCGTTGCCGTTTTCGCGCTGGCTTCGTCTTCGGCTTCGGCCTATAGGCGAGCACCAATTTAACAATCTCATCCAAAGCCTTTGGAGGCTTAGGTTCCATCATTGGATCAGAGCCTTGTAAGTCAGCCGCTTACCCACTGCGCCATCAATAAGGCTATCGAGCCGTGTCAAGGTGTGATGCTTGACGTTTCCTTCATTGAGCCGGAAGGCGAACTCATCAACATAGCGGCTAAGATGCTTTGGGCTGGCATGATGATAGACGCCGTGCAATCCGCGCTTAAGGATAGCGAAGACGCTCTCGACACTATTCGTTGTGACATTGTCACGAACAAACTCGCCAGCTTTATGATTGACTGTTTCGTGTTTAAATCACAGAGAGCCGAGCCCTTCATACGCGCCTGCCTCATCGGTGTTAATCGTGGAACAGGCTTCCACTTGTCGAATAATGGCGGATTGTATTGTCGCCTTATCGGTACGCGCAACAGGCTTGGCTATGGTGCGGCCATCACGCTCGCGCATTCCCAAGATCGCCGTCTTGCCAACAGCGCCACGCCCAGAATTACGCTTCTTGGAGGCATGTTTGTTTTCTTCGAGACCGCCAACATACGTTTCGTCAATTTCGATGATGCCTTGCAATTTCTCAAGCTTTGGACCGCAGGCTTCGCGAAGCCGATGCAACATGAACCAAGCCGACGCCTGCCGGATGCCAATCTCTTTCGACAGTTGCAAACTAGAGATGCCCTTGCGGGCCGTCAAAAGCAGATACATCGCATAAAGCCACTTGTGCAGCGGAATATGGCTCCGCTCGAAAACCGTCCCAGTGCGCACCGTGAAGTCTTCTTTGCACTGATTGCAACGATAGAAGCCTTCCTTGCGGGCCGTGATCCGCTCACCAAGGCCGCATACCGGACACTTTGGGCCTTCCGGCCAAAGAGTCCTTTCGAGATAGACCCGCGCCGATTCCTGATCAGGGAACATCGCAAACAACTCAAAGGTGGAAATTGTGCTCTTGCTCATTGACATCTCTCTCACTTTCTAGCCAAAATTATAGCCCAAAAATGTGCGGGAGTCAAGCGTATAATTCCCAAATGTTTCACGTGAAACATTTTTGTCCGATTGCGCGAAAAATCTTACATCCCAGAGTATTTTCAAGCGCCAGATAGGTGTCGGTTTGGCCAAGGGCTACCCCTGCCGCGCCCAATCCTGGGAGCAAGGTTGCCGCAAGGCGCCAAACCAAATGGGAGGCGTGCATGATATTGGTCTCCGGGTCAAATCGGATCGCTACCCGGAGAGCTCGGCGGCGCGCTGCTTCGCCGCCTTCGCCGCACGCTCGATCAGGGGTGTAAGGCCGTCTTGCGCCATCAAGACTTCAAGGGCGGCGGCGGTCGTTCCGCCGCGCGACGTCACATTTTCGCGCAGTTCCGCCACGCTGCTTTCCGGGCATTGGAACAATAATTCGCCCGCGCCTTCGACCGTGGCGCGCGCCAGCCGCGCGGCGATACCGGCGGGGAGACCCAGGGCGGCCCCCGCGCTTGCCAAGGCCTCAGTGAGATAAAAGACATAAGCCGAGCCGGAACCCGACACGGCGGTCGCCGCGTCGATCAAATCCTCGCCGGCAAGCCACTCGACCCGGCCCGCCGCGGCGAGCAAGACCTCGGCCGTCGCGCGCTGACCGGGCGTCGCCGCCGCGTTCGCCACAAGTGCAGCCATGCCGCGCCCCACCGCCGCGGCAAGATTTGGCATCGCCCGGACAATTGCCGTCGCGTGCGGAAACCGCGCCGCTATATTGGCGATGGTCTTTCCCGCCAGGATCGAGACGACCAGCGTGTCAGGGCCGGCGAACGGCGCCAGCCCGGCGGCCGCCTCATCGAGATTTTGCGGCTTCATCGCAAGCACGAGAATTTCGGGCGGCCGCGAAGGGGCCGCCAGCGCAAAGCCCGCGGCCTGCGCGAGCTCGATGATTTCTGGCGACGGGCGCGGCTCGATGACGCTGATTTTTCGCGGATCGTACCCTCGGCCGAGCCAGGCCCGCAACATCACGCCGCCCATCTTGCCCGCTCCGGCGAGCACGAGGGACGCGTCGAAGCGGTCCACGCCAGGCGCTTCCATGTCAAGCCCGGCCTTGGGTTTCAAGCATGACCGTGCCGATCGCCTCGGGACCGGTTTGGCCGGCAAAGACGACAAATTGAAAAGCCTGGTAGTAGCGTAGCGCTCGCATGCGCGCACCGCGCTGGCGAGAACGGTTTGACATTGATGGCCGTTCAGCTCGGCCCCGCCGGCGAGCAAAATAGCATGCCGGAACATGATCACTCCGTCACTCGGCCAAATGTCGAAATGCCCGATCCAGAGTTGTTCATTGATGAGCGAGACGAGAGAGGCAAGCTCTGTGAGGCGCGCCGCAGGCACCTTGAGGTCGAAGGCGCAGGCGACATGCAATGCCTCCACCTCGGCGAGCCAGGTGAAGGCGATATTGTACTCGGACCAGCCGCCGGCGACCGAGATCGAAATTTCGTCCTCTTCGTCCCGGTCGAAAGACCAGCGATTGTGCGCTGCGATTCTCTCGATGATGTCCAGCGGATTTTCGGCGCGGTCGAGGTCCAGTTGCAAAAACGGCATTCCATGGCCTCGGATGGATCTGTGGGGGAATCGGGAAATGCATCCGCATTTCCGGCGGCTCGTCTAACCTGCTGACGCGCGACTCAAAAATCGTTTTCCGGCCAGCGCAACTAGGGAATCACAAGGTGGCGGCCTTTTGCAACTGGCTTTAGCCAGGTTGTCCCCATCGAGAGGGTCTTGCCGCGGAGAAAATTGGCCCGCGCGGGCACCCGGCCGCCGCCATTGCAGCCGGGGACGGCGCTTCCGCCAAAAGATCGGCGCGAATCGCCGGGAAACGCGAATTCCGCGCAAAACGGAAAACCGTGCATAACCTAAGCGTGAGCATACGGGTCGCACATTTTGCGCGGGATCGAATTTGAGGTTGACATCTAAGCTCGATGGGCAAAACTCGCGTCAGATCAATGACCGATAATCGCGGCGAGCCATCATGCATGAACGTTGCTGCTGTCAGAATGCTCGTTCATGAACGCGGCGCGGCCTTCCACGGTCTGGATCGCGGCGCTGGCGGCCGGTGTCGCGGTGGTCGCGCTTTTGCACGAAATCCTGCTGCCGTTTGTGGCCGGGATCGCTCTCGCCTATCTGCTCAACCCAGTTGTCAACCGGATCGCGCGGTTGGGAGTAAACCGGGCCGTTGCCGCGCTTGGGATTGTCGGTCTATTCATTATCGGCGTCGGCGTTCTGATTGTGCTGGCCACTCCTATCATTGGCACGGAGGTCGCGACACTTATCGAAAAGTTTCCCGGGTACATTGGACAATTGCAAGCGCTCGCCAATGATCCAGGCCGCCCATGGTTGCGCAAGATCATCGGCGAAGGACTGAGCGAAGCTCAGCAATCGGCGGGCAAGCTCACGTCAATGGCCGCCGACTGGATCACCAGCTTCCTGCGCTCGTTGTGGTCGAATAGCGGGGCATTGATATCGATTTTCTCCCTCCTGGTGGTGACCCCAATCGTCACTGTCTATTTGCTTAATGACTGGAAACGCCTGATCGCTGCGATCGACCGTTCGATTCCCGCGGCGCAGCGTGGGACGGTGTTGGCGCTCGCTGGCGAGATCGACGACACGATTGCCGGGTTCGTGCACGGGCAGGGGACAATCTGCCTCATCCTCGCCTTTTATTACGCGTTGGCGCTGAGGCTGATTGGTCTTAACTACGGAATTCTGATCGGCCTTGCCGCCGGTCTCATGAGTTTCATTCCCTATCTCGGGACATTCACGGGGCTCGTGCTGTCGCTATGCGTGGCGGTGCTTCAGTTCTGGCCGAGCTGGACGTTGATTCCGGTCGTGCTGGGAATCTTCGTTGCCGGCGAGGCGATCGCTGACTACGTGCTGGCCCCCTATCTCGTTGCGTCGCGCATCCATCTCAATCCAGTCTGGGTGATGTTCGCAATTGCGGCATTCGGCTATTTGTTCGGCTTCGTCGGCCTCCTTATCGCGGTGCCGCTCGCCGCCGCGATTGGTGTGGTCGTTCGGTGGTTCGCGACGCGGCAATATCTGGTAAGTCCGCTCGACGCGACGAACCAGCACGCCCCGGCTCCCGCTCTGAAAGAGCCATCTCCCTCGCGGAAGCATTGGCTCAGGGCAATACTGAGGAAAGGACCAGAGTTTTAGGCCGAAGTCGGCTTAAGTGTCCGTCCGGAGAGATA
>QHBR01000424.1 GCA_003244015.1 Hyphomicrobiales bacterium
ACGCAGGACTATGTTTTCACGGCGGAAACCCGCTCTATGAAGCCCAATGCACGGCTGCCCAAGCTTTAATGACCGGTCAACAAGTAAGCGCTGGGCGGCATGGTCCAATAGAGATAAATTGCATAGATCACATAGCCAGGAATGACGAGGCGCATGGCCATCAGAATTTTCCACAGCACATCCGCCTGACGCTTGTTCTTCGCCGAAATTTCGCGACCTAAAGTGTCATCTTGCAGGAGCAACGCCATTTTTTTTCCTCTCGTGGTTTCGCGTTCCCAAATGGGGATGCGATTCCCAAATGGGGGCCAATGCGATTTTTTGCAACGTAATTGCTTATGACATTGTTGTGACCGCCTGCTGATTGATATCCCAAATCCCCCACCAGTCTCGGAATTGATCGCAATGGCGGAGCAAAGCGACGCAAGACGCTCGATTTCTATTATCTCACCAGCGTACTCAAACGCTCTCTCGACGACGATGGGAGCGAAAAAATCGTGGAGATGCTGTGGGACATTGCGTTTGCCGACGGCGTGGCCTACGAATTCGAGGCACACGATCTGGCGCATCGCCGAGCTTCTTGGCGTTTCGACCTGCGACAGGGTCTTGCTGCGCCAGGCGGTCGCCGGACAAATGCCACCCTGGTCCGCGTCCGCCGCGAAAGGGAAAGCATGAGCGAGGCAGGTCTAAGGCAAGACGGCAGCGAGACGCGCCGCGTCACCTTGGTTACCGGCGCCTCTGGCGGGATCGGCGCCGATCTTGCCCGCATCTTTGCAAGACACAGTCACGATCTCGCTCTTGTTGCGCGCAGCCGCGCCAAGCTCGAAGCACTCGCCGATGAAATCGCGGCGTCTGGCAGGCTGCGGCCCGTGGTGCTGGTGTTCGATTTGATCGAACGAGGCGCGGCAACCCACATCGCCGCCGCACTCGAAGCTGCTGGCGCCACGCCGGAGATTTTGGTCAACAATGCCGGCTTCGGCCTTGCCGGAGAGGCCGCCGGACTCGATCCGGCCCAACAACTCGCGATCGTCGATCTCAATATTCGTGCGGTCGTTGATATAACTTTGTGTTTCCTGCCAGCCATTCGCGCCGCACGCGGAAAAATCCTCAATGTCGCTTCGGTCGCGGCCTACTTCCCTGGCGGCCCGGGCATGGCGGCCTATTACGCGTCGAAATCCTTCATTCTCTCGTTCTCGCTGGCCCTCTCGCAGGAACTGCGTTTGCAGGGCGTCACGGTCTCCGCGCTGTGTCCCGGCTACACCAAGACCGATTTCCAGGCCCGCGCGGGGTTCGGGCCAAACATGGACCTCGCTCGTCTCCCGGGTTCCACCGCCATGGAGGTCGCCGAGGCGGGCTATGCCGGGCTGATCGCCGGACGCCGCGAGATCGTGCCTGGATTCTTGAACAAACTTGGCGTTTCGCTCTTGCCATTTTTGCCAAAAGCTCTGATTTTGGCGGTTATTTCGCGGTTGCAGTAAAATCGGGCTCCTCTCCGCTGAAGCCCGGTTTGATATTTTTCAAATTTCCAACCATGCCCAGCAGACCCCAAACATCGACGCAGAATTCTCGTCGTCCTGTATCAAGCACATTCGACGCCGGAGCAGCTCGGACGGCTTTTGGGCGGGCAAGGATTTGCACTCGATTTCCGGCGTCCCTGTTTCGGCGATCCGCTTCCGGCAACGCTTAAGAAATTACGCCGGCGCAATCGTTTTCTGCGCGGGATCAATCACGTGAAAAACATCATAGACTCGTAAACGCTAGCCGCAAAATGCCGCCGCTCCACCATTCCCCCGCTGCGCGGAAAAACCCGGTGGACCGGCGGCAAAAGCAATAAAAATTGCTTGGTCATTAAAACTGTTAGGACGAGGCTAGGGAGGATCGCCTGCTCATCCCATGACGGTTGCGATTATTGCAGCATTGTTGCCGCTCCGCATCGGACGTTCGTCCTAAATCGACCTATTGCCAGACTTCGCGGGCTGGTTTAGGTTCCCCGCTCGAAACACGCGAAACGGGTGGCATGCTGAGTTATAGCCAGATTGTTTCCTTGAGTGCGCTTCCCAATCGCGTGGAATTGCGTGATTGGGAAGGAATCGCTCAACTTCAAAGATTTGGAGCATGCCGGAATCGAAAAAGTCGAGCAACTTTTTCAGGACACGCTCTAGTTGCCAAGTAGTTGCCAAGAGGAAGATTTGCGAGAGAAGGCTTTAGCGCCAAAGGGCTAACGGCAATTCGAGGGTAAGAACAAACGGTCATCCTTAGTGGCCGTAGAAAATACTCCAGCCCGCACCGGCAGCTGGCACCACGCCTGGGGGGCGGCGCCATGAGCGAAGACAGCAAGCTTATCGCTCTCATCGATTTTATTTACGCGGCGGCCCTCGATGCCGATCTCTGGCCAACGGTGCTGGCGAAGCTCGCCGATGCCACAGGAGCGTTGCAGGCCATCATCGCGACCATGGACAAGCGCACCGATACCTTCGCTTCGATCTCGCGGCGCGCCTATCCGGATTTGGAGGCCAGCTACAAGGATTACTGGGCGTTCCGTAATCCGCTCTGGGACAACGCCACGGCTCTGCCGGCGGGCGAAGTGTTCTCGCTCGATACCCTCATGCCGCGGCAGGACTTCGTCAAAACGCCGGTTTTCAACGAATGGTGGAAAACGGCCGATTATGGCCTTGAGATGCTCGGCGCCAATTTGCTCGTCGAAGACAAAGTGTCGTCATTGATCTGCCTCGTCAACGCGCGCGGGAGCGATCCGCCGGCGAGAGAGCAGGCTCTCATCTTAGCGGCGCTGCGCCACATCGTGCGCGCCGCGCGCATCCACCGCCAGCTCTGGACGCTCGACCTTATGCAAGGCGCCGCGCCGGAGCGGCTCGAAAGCTTGCGCCAGGGAGCCATCCTGGTCGACGCCGCGGCAAATGTGCTGTTCGCCAACGCCCCGGCGCGGGCAGTGCTCGAAACGGGCGATGGACTCGTTCTCAAGGGCGGTTGCCTCGCCAGCACTGACGGCGCGGACACTTTGCAACGGCTGATCGCCTCTTGCGCGCGCGGGGTTGGTCCGCTGCGCGGGCCGCTCGGCGGAGAAATTGGTGTGCGGCGCGGCCCAAATCGCCTGTGCCTCCATGTAACGGTGACGCCGCTTCGATCCAAACACCCGGCCATCGAGATCCCTTGGCTAGGATTGTGCCCGCCGGCGGCTATGGTCACGGTGGATGATCCAGAGACCGGCCGGCGGCAGCTTGCGCAAAATCTGCACAACCGTTTTGGCTTGACCGGCGCCGAGACCGGGCTCGCCGCCGAGATCCTCAAGGGCGACGGCCGCGCGGCGGCGGCGCGGCGGCGCGGTGTGTCGGTCGCGACGGCGCGCGCCCAGCTCTCCAGCATTTTTGAAAAGACCGGAACCCATCGTCAGGCCGAACTCGTCCATCTCCTGCTCGAACTCGCGGACAAAAGAGACCCGGGAAAATGGGACGTCTGACCGCCATTCCGTCATCGGGCATGGCGCCTTTCCCGGTTGCCGTGAAAATGCCGCCGCTAGTCACTGATCGCGGGTCGGAATCCGTCGATCATCCTTCTGCTCGGGTAGAGGTTGGTTTGCGGGATTTCGCATCCCTGGACTTGGCCTCCGAACCGGTTGACCAAGCCCTTGAATCAAAATATGGTTAATTAGGTCTTAACCCTAACCTACAGTTACTGCTAACATCCATTGCTACCGGTGGGATTTTCGCGACATATGCGGCCGGTAAAACATTTTCAGCAGAGTGTGTATAGACAGAAAGGAATTAATAATGGATACCAGGATAGCCGTGCTTACTGCAGTGATCTTCAGCGTTGGCGTCACTGCAATGCCAAAAGCGCAGGCACAATCCAGCGGTTGCATACCAGGGGTTCCATTCGACCCAGCTAATCCAGGCTCCGCTGGGTTTGGTCTCGTCTTTTCGGATGACTTCTCGGTTGACTTCTTAACCAATCAGCAAACGATCGATCTGACCGCCTCGGGAACGCTGGCTTTAATTGGTATCTGACAAAATTCTTTGGCTACGGAACGGAACCTGCGTCAACTATTGCGATCACCCCGGACGGCCTCGTGCTGACGCCATCAAGCGACATAGGGGGGAACTGGAATATCGCTACGGCTGCCCCGGCCAACAACACGCAAGGCTATGTCGGGCAAGCCTTCGGCGGCGGGGCCTATTTCGAGGCGAAGGTCAAGTTCGACCCAACGATGGTCAATTTTTCGCAAGGATTCCCGGCTTTCTGGGGCTTTTCCATCGAGCACGCGGCAAATCAGGGGGCCGATCACCCTGCCGGGCGCCGGCCGGGTTCCAGCATTTCATCGAGGATGACTTCTTCGAGTTCGATATCGGCTGGGCTTCATCTATCGCCTATGGGACTGCCATCCACGATTGGTATGGAATTTATTCGTCGACATGCCAGGAGGGATATCGCGCAGGGTCGCCTGGTTTCTGCGACGTAACGAATAACGGGGTGGGAACGACCTACAACAATTTCGTGTCGACAAAGCGGAACAAAGCCACGATTGACTGGATCCAATGGCATACAGTCGGGCAGCTTTGGGTGCCTGGCAGCCCTCAAAATCGAACGCCGGGGTATGTGCGGAATTTCATCGATGGTCAGCGAGCATATTCATATGACGGAACAGGAAAGTTCACCCCGTATTCGAAGGCGGGATGGGTGGATCTCGCGTCTCCTCCATTCATAGACCCGCTGAATAGCGCCACCGCATTCAGCGTCCTTGATAGCGATCATCTTATGATCATTCTCGGCACTGGTCCGGGCCAGCCATTTACGGTGGGGTATGTTAAGGTTTGGCAGATCCCGGGATGCGCAACATAACAACCGGCCCAGAGCTGGGAATGATGGCTCATGCGCTACCGGCAACCGGAATCACAGCTGTTCCGGCGCTGTTGGAGATCAATTCATGCACGCTGAAGAGATTTTGGTCGTCGGTCCAAACGCGGCCCGGCAGCCATCCCGCGGCGCCGGAGATATCTTGAAATTGGCCGATGGAATATTTGTAGGAGTTCTCGGTATGGATGGTTTCGCCGGCCGAGAATCGAAACCATAGGCCCCGGATTCTCGCCGCTTGATTCCTCATGCTGACAATGTGCATCTCGACGCGGCCCTCGCGGGGATCGTAAATCGCCTCGTGGCGGAAGCCATCGAGATCGAACGAGCCTTCGAGCTCGCGGTTGATCCGCGTCAAAAGATTGAGGTTGAAGGCCGCGGTAACGCCGGCCGCGTCATTATAGGCGCGGATCAGCTTTCGGGCGTCCTTCTTCAAGTCCACACCGACAATGAGCCAACCATCCGGCGACAGCAAGCGCCGCATGGCGCCGAGCAAATTTGTGGCGGCAAGTGGCGAGAAATTGCCGATCGTCGAGCCAGGAAAGAAACCCAATTTTCGTGGCTGGGCGAGGTCCGGCGGCAAGGCGAGCAGCCGCGAGAAATCGCCGGCGATGGGGCGCACGGCGAGCGCCGGAAAACGCTTGGTCAGGCGCCGTTTCGCCTCCGCAAGGGCGCTTGCGGACACATCGATCGGCACATAGGCGCGCAGTCGCGGCAAGCCTGCGAGCAAAATCTCCGTCTTGCGGCTTGAGCCCGAACCGAATTCGACGAGCACCGCGCCGTCATCCACGCCGCTCGCGATCTCCGCCGCATGGGCATCGAGAATCGCGATCTCGGTCCTCGTTGGATAGTATTCGGGCAGGCAGGTGATCTCTTCAAAGAGTTCGCTGCCCCGCGCATCGTAGAAGAATTGGCAAGGCAGGCTTTTGCGCGGCTTTGACAGGCCCTCGATCACGCTCGCGGCGAACTCGCGGTCCGGGCCAGTAATCACATAGGGCTGGCGAAGCGCTTTGTTGCTCGTCCGCATCATTCGTTCTCCGAGGCAAGGCGCAACCCCATGAACTGCCAGCGCTGGTGGGGATAGAAGAAGTTACGATAGGTCGCGCGCGCGTGCCCCTCCGGCGTCGCGCAGGAGCCGCCGCGCAAAACCTGCTGGCCGACCATGAACTTGCCATTGTATTCGCCAAGCGCGCCGCCTGGCGCGCGGTAGCCCGGATAAGGCAGATAAGCGCTCTGGGTCCATTCCCAGACGTCGCCGAACAATTGGCGGGGCCGCCCATCCGGGCGCGGAGCGGCTGGCAGGGGCCGCAGCGCACCAGACGCGAGCGTGTTTCCTGTCGCCGTAACACCCGTTGCCGCAACCTCCCATTCGAATTCGGCGGGAAGCCGATGGCCCGCCCAGCGCGCGAAAGCGTCCGCCTCGTAATAGCTCACATGCGCGACTGGAGCCGCGCGATCGATCGGCCGCATGCCTTCGAGCGACATAGCGAACCATTGCCCGTCGCGCTCCTCCCAATAGAGCGGAGCCCGCCAGCCTTCCCGATTGACGGTCTCCCAGCCGTCGGCAAGCCAGAGTGCGTAAGTTCGATAGCCGCCGTCCTCGATGAATGCGAGCCATTCCGCATTGGCGACGAGGCGGTCGGCGAGACGGAACGGATGGATCAATTGGCTATGGCGCGGCGCCTCATTGTCCCATGCGAATCCTTCGCCGCCGTGACCTATCTCATGGATCCCGCCGGAATATTCGATGAAGCGCGGAGGCTCCGGCTCGCCCTGATCCACGCGCGGGCGCGGTGCCCGGTAGGCCGGCCGCAGCGGATTTGCGGCGAAAAGCGCGAGAATGTCGGTCAGCATCAACTCCTGATGCTGCTGTTCGTGATTAATGCCGACCTCGATAACGCGCGCCAGCTCGGACCCGGTTTCGACTCCGCGCGCGAAAAGCTCTTCGAGCCCGGCGGCCACATGGGCGCGGTAGGCGAAGATGCGATCGCTCGACGGCCGCGTGAGGAGCCCGCGTTTTCCGCGCGGCTGGCGTGCGCCTTGGGATTCGTAATAGGAATTGAAGCAATAGTTGAATGTCTCGTCGAACGGCTCATAGCCGTCGAGATGGCTGGCGAGAACGAAGGTCTCGAAGAACCAAGCCGTATGCGCAAGATGCCATTTGGTTGGACTGGCGTCGTCCATCGCCTGGACTGTCATATCCTCGGCGCCGAGCGGGCGGGCGAGATCCAGGGATAGGCGCCTCGTTTCAAACAAGCGCCTGCTTAGAGAGCAAGGCTCGCGCGGCGCGGCCGGGAAGGCTGAAGACAATCGCGCCATATTTGCCTCCCCTCCGGCCGGGACTTCGATGGGCGCCTTGGTTTGGCGGGTAAGGTCCTCCTCCCCTTGGCGCGCTGTCAAATATAATCATCGTTGCGTAAATTACCGATATCGGTTGGCTTTGCGTAATGCAGGAGGGTTATGGCTGTTATGCGGCAGAGAGCGGAAGAAAATTCGGGAATAACGATTGGAGCGTAAGGTCATGTCGCGGTGAACGCGGGAGCGCGTCACAGGTTCCTGTAGAAGTTGGGATTTGAGATTTCAGCCACTGTCGCGGGAAATCGCAACTCGCCAAACTCGCCGTGAGACGAATGACGAAATCCGACATTGACCGATGAATCAAATCCAGACTTTTACACATGTCCGTCCGCGCCTCGCCTCGTTCAAATCCCCGCATACCATTCGTAACCGCGATCTTCCCAATACCCGCCCTTTCCGCGCCCGAAGCTGTCGAGCCGGTCGGTTATCTCAATACGCATCACGTATTTTGCGTGCTTGTAGCCGAGCTGCCGTTCTACCCGCAGCCGCAGCGGGGCGCCGTGGCCTATGGTGAGCGGGGCATCGTCGAGACTGTGCGCAAGTATGGTTTGCGGATGGAAAGCGTCGATCAGATCGATGCTTTCGTAATATTGCCCGGTGCCGTCGAGCGTCTGTTCAAGAACGTCGGCGCAGTGGAAGACCGCGAACCGGGCCGCGGGGAGAAGCGCGGCCCGCGCGAGCACGCTAGCTAATGGTACGCCCTGCCATTTGCCGATGGCGCTCCACCCTTCGACGCAGTCATGGCGGGTGATCTGGGTCCGCTGCGGCAGGTTCCGCAAATCCGCGAGCGACAAATCCAGAGGCTTGGCGACCAGCCCATCGACGCGGAGCCGCCAATCGGCAAAATTGCCTACCCGCAGGGCCGCGTATTCCTCGCCCTCGGGCATCCCTGTGCCATTCACCTTGAAGACCGGGGACACATCGCTGGCCGTGAATTCGCGGGCGAGCGCGTGGCCCCCGCCGAGCAGCCGCTGGATGCGGTAAGTCAGCCACTCGGCCGAGGCAAGAAACTCCTGGAAATCCGGGGCTCCAGAGAGCCGGTCGCAGCCGGCGAGCAGCGTGCCGCCGAGGCTTGCCGCCCCAAGCGCAAGAAACCGGCGCCGGGGGAGCAAAACGTTATGCATGATCGTCCTCGACAAAAATGGCAAATCTTCCGGTGATCATCGCGCGGAGTTCGTTCAGTGGTCCAGCTAGAAGCACCATCGCGACATGAACGAACACGAACAGCAAAATCAGGCTGGCCGCGATGAAATGGATCGTCCGCGCGGATTGGCGTCCGCCAAACAGGTCGACGAGCCAGGGCAGGATCGCATCCATCCCCGGCGACATGGCGAGGCCGGTCAGAATCATCAAAGGTAACAGCACGAAGATCACGCAAAGATAGGTCAGTTTCTGAAGGGGGTTGTAACCCCGCGATGCCTCGCCGCGCGGAAATTTCAGCCTGAGATGATCGGCGATGTCATGGAAAAGAGCGCGCGGCCGCAGCTGTTGTTTGCTCGGCAAGAGATCGCGCCAAAAATGTCCGTTGACGAGACCAGCCGCGAAATAAACCAAGAGGTTCGCGGCGAACAGCCAAGCGAAAAAGAAATGCCACCGCCGTCCCAAAGCGAGATTGCGCCAGCTTGGAAGCGTTACCCACCGCGGGAAGGCGCGCTCTACAGTTTCACCGCTTGCATTGCGGGAAACGCCGAGGATCCCTGTCGTCTCGAATTTTGATGAACCGATACGGGCGAAACCCGCCGGCGGGCTGTCTCCCGAATCATCCGCCCCAATCTCGAATGCCGGCCGGTCAGCGTCGGCGCCGAATTGGCCCCAGTAAAGAGCCGGATGCGCCATAAAAATCTGCAGGCCGCTCATCAGCAGCACCGCCAAGCACAGCAGATTGATCCAATGGGTCACGCGGGTGACGAGCGCGTGCCGGTAGATCAGCCTTCTCCTGTGGTGCACGGGCATTCGCAGGTCTGGGGGAATTTCAGTCATGATCTGTTCCTGGCTCGTTTCAGCCCAGCGTGGAAGCCCGCTCCGGCGAGAGGAGCGGAGCGGGACTTGACCTTCGGAACTAGTTTTTCTCGCCCTTCATGGCGTCGCCCTTCATGACATCGCCCTTCATGGCATCGCCCTTCATGCGGTCCTGCTTCATGGTTTCGGGCTTCGTGGTTTCGGGCTTCATGTTATCCTCGGCAGGCGCCGCAACGGCGAACAACGGGCCGGTGGCAACAAAGGCCAAGGCGGCAAAGCAGGTGATGGCGTATTTCGTCTTCATGGTCATTATTCCTTTTCATGGTTGGCACCGGGATGGGGCGCACTCTGGTTCACCGCCCTGAGCTCACTGCCTGGGTGGCGACTTGAGGCCACGCGACTCGCGGCCGAAGCCGGACCGCGGGTCCCGAAGCTTGCACGGAAGGTCCGGCCGCAAGGATCGAACCCTCAGCTTCCATCCGGGATGAATTTCAAGGCAACGCCGTTCATGCGGTAGCGCAAATCCGTCCGGAATGCGGATAACGTCAAGGGAGCGGCGTTGCTTGCCGTCACGAAGCCGCCCGGCACATTGCGATTACCGGCCTCCATCAGGAGCTTCTGAATGACGCGCTCTGAATTCTCGTAGTCATGCTCGCCGAAATAGTGATGGCGGATGCGCCCTTCCGCATCGACGAAATATGCAGCTGGCCAATATTCGTTACCGAACGCCTTCCAGATCGCGTAATCATTGTCGATGGCGACAGGATAGTCGATCTTCAAGCGGGCGACGGCTTTTCGAATATTGCCGATATCCCTCTCGAATGCGAGTTCGGGCGTGTGTACGCCAACGACAACGAGGCCGTGATCCCGGTATTTCTCGGCCCAGGCCCGGACATAGGGCAGCGCGTGCAAGCAATTGATACAATTGAAAGTCGAGAAATTGACCAGCACCACCTTGCCGCGCAGCGCCTGCGGCGTTAAAGGAGTCGAATTCAGCCATTCGATCGCGCCGGAGAAACCAGGCAGCGTGCCTTCCACTGGCAGATCGGCCTTTGTTCCGGCCGCGATCTTCGTGACGAGGCCGACCTCGGCCGGAACCATCGAGGGCTCCTTGAAGACGACGTCGATCATTGCGAGCGAATCGATGCGCGGCGCCGGCGGCGAGACCCGGCTCTGCCGGCCATAGGCGCTGGCGCTTGGCGACGGCGCATCGCCAATGGGGGCAGTCGTTGAAGCGGCGGCCCCGTGTACGCCAGTCCAGTTGAGCAGCGTCTCTTCGATTGGCGCCGTGCTTGCCAACGAGATCCGCGAAAGAAGCTGCGTATCCAAACCGGCGGCGACGAGAATCACGCCGGCAAGCACGGCGACTCCAAGACTGCGGCGCAGCCATTCGCCGACGCGAAAAGTTCGCTTGAGAAACGCCAGCATTTGTCCGCCAGCCAAAAGCGCCAGGGCAAGGGATGTCGCCGCGCCGAGGGCGTAGGCCAGGAGCAAAAGCGAGGTCCAAGCGCTCGCGCCGTTGAGCGCGGCGCCGGTCAGGATGAGGCCGAGGATCGGACCGGCACAAGGTGCCCACAGCAACCCCGTGGCGACGCCGAGGAGCACGGAGGGTAGGGGTTTCCCGGGGTGGCGGTGATCGACGACGACAGACGCCGGCCCAACGCCAGCACGGGCCATACGAGATAGTGCGCGAGTCGCTCCGACAAAAGCGTTATGGCGCACAGCGCAAGGAGCGCCAATGCCGCGAGGCGACCGTACTGGTTCGTCTCGACCGCCCAGCCGCCGCCGACGGAGGCAAGCGTCGCGACGCCCATGAATGCGACGGCCATGCCAAGGAGCAGAGGCAGACCCGTTCGCAAGAACGGCTGATCGGCGCGGGAGAAAACGAAGGGCAGCACGGGCAGGATACACGGGCTGAGGATCGTAAGAATGCCGGCCAGATACGCCAAAATCAAAAGAGTCATGTTGTGTTCCTACACCTCTACATGGCTGGCGCCGGCATGGGCGCGTTCTTGTTTGCCGCCCAGAGCTGACCGGGGGTCCCGAAGCTTGCAAGGCTAGCACTCGCAAGCAAGGTCCGGCTGCTTGGATCGAACCGTCAGCTCTCTTCCAGTGTGAATTTCAAGGCAACGCCATTCATGCAGTAGCGCAGGCCGCTCGGCGGCGGGCCGTCGTTAAAGACGTGGCCGAGATGCCCGCCGCAGCGCCGGCAATTCACCTCGGTGCGGTCCATCCAGAAACTCCGGTCCGTTTTGGTGCGCACCGCGCCTTCGACCGGACTCCAGAAACTCGGCCAGCCAGTCCCGCTCTCGAACTTGGTCTCCGACTTGAAGAGCGGCAGTTCGCAGCCGGCGCAGACGAAGATACCTTTGCGATGCTCGGAAAGCAGCGGGCTGCTGAAAGCCGGCTCCGTGTCCTCATGCCTGAGCACTTGATACTGGGCCGGCGTGAGAAGACGCCGCCATTCCTCGTCGGTCTTCGTCACCTCCAGCTTCTCCGCTTCGGCGAGGAGCCAAGTGGGGAAGACGAAACCGCCAACCGACGTCAATGCCAACATCGACAATAATTCGCGTCGCAACATTTTCGAGACTCCTCTTTGACTGGTTTACTGGTGGTTGCCGCCCGCGAGCACCGCCTGCTCGCGGTAAAACTCCGGGTAGTGCTTTTTCAAATTGGCGATTTTCGGCAAGTCGTAAGCTGCGATGTAGAGGCTGTCTGGATGCAGCGTGGCATAGTCCTGATGATAGGGTTCGGCGGGATAGAATGCCTTCAGCCGTTCCACCTTGGTCACGATATGGCGCGGAAAAACATGCGCCTTGTCGAGTTCGGCGATAGTGGCCTCGGCGTCGCGTTGCTGAGCGTCGCTCGCGGCGAAAATCTCTGACCGGTACTGGGTGCCCTCGTCGGGGTCCTGCCGGTCCAATTGCGTCGGGTCGTGCGCCACCGAAAAATAGATCTGCAACAAGCGGCCGAAGGAAATCTGCTTCGGATCGAAGGTGATTTCGACCGATTCGGCGTGTCCGGTACGCCCAGAGCTGACTTGTTCGTAGCTGGGGCTGGCCGGCGTGCCGCCCGCATATCCCGAAACCGCGCTCGTCACGCCCAAGGTATGCTGGAACACCGCCTGAACGCCCCAAAAGCAGCCGCCGGCAAAAACCGCTCTTTCTGTTTTGCTGCCTGGTGAACTCTGCTCGGCGACGAGCGGAGGATCGATAGGCCTGGCGAGTTCCCCCGCCGCTGGACTCGCGAGACGGAAGAAGACGGCGATGCCGAGCACGGTTAGGAAGAGCCCAAGGGCGGTGCTTGCCGCGCGTAAGGCGTGGTGGTGGACATGGGGCGATTGGATTTGCATGGCCTTGGGCGATCTTTCGTTGGAATGGGCGCCGGATCCGGGGCCCGGCATCGCGCCCACAAGTTGATATTCGTCGGGGCGCCGTTTTGGTTACGGATTGGGATGATAAACTTTACGTGTACCGCCAAAGCCGCCGCGATGGCCGCGCCCGGGTTGGCTCCGCGCCTTAGCAGCATTCGGAAGGAACGGGATCGGCCACGTCGCTGCGCGCAATCCGACGCACCGGCGCGCCGGCGTCGCGGCGTTTGATCGCCTCGCGCTACTGGCGGGCCGTGAGCTTAGAGGCTCTGTCCCAACTTCACGTCGCACGCCTCACTCGCGGCGGAATCATTCAGATCCTGCGCCACATGTTCGATCCGCTGCGCCGCCTCGCTCAGCGACACTGCGACTTGCTCGGCCCAGTCGGGCGCGGGAGTCGAAGGAGCCTTCAGCCGCGCGAGTTCGGCCTCGAGCTCGCGGACGCGGGTCTTCGCCTCCGCCCCTTCGTCGGCGAGGATGATCGCCGCCATGATGATGAGACGCTGGTCGCCGATCTCGCCGAAACGCTGCCGCAGCGCGGAAATCCTGGCATCGAGCAATTGCGCGAGGTCGCCGAGACGGGCTTCCTCCCCTTCGTCGCAGGCTACCCGGTAGACCCGGCCGTCGATCATAACTGCTAGCTCCGCCATCATGCCCTCTCAAACAGGAATTGCCGAAGGTCCTCAGGCTTTTTTAGCCGTCGCGGGCGGCGGCCTCGGCGAGAACCGCTCGTATTTCCGCGCTCGCGTGGTTCAACCGGCGGGCGCCTTCGTTTCGGAGATCGCCGCCAACCAACACATTCGGCTCGTCTGAACGAAACGCGCCAACTTCGAAAAGGAGGTCTGGACACAACCGCCATCGACATCGCCGCGGATCGCTGGAGGTTTAGGCACGGCAGAATCGCGGGCAGCTTGTGCTTCGGTAATGGGTAAGTTTGAGCATCGAATCCGTATCTGATTCCGGCTCGTCTCCTTGTTTGCGAACGGTTCTTTACCGGCTTGCTTTTTAAAGGCGCAGATCATCTCCTCTTCTGAAGCCATGGGGTCACTTGCAGGCGACCAATACACCCACAGGCGACATTGCAACAGCTTGACGACTGACCGCCAGCATGGGGTGCCGTGCTCCCGCACCTGTGACGATAGAACTCTCCTACACGCTTGTATCTTGTTCGACCGGTTTGCCCGATATAGACAATGGGTGTCTCGGGAAGCCATCGCCGCCGCTCGTATTCAAGGTCAAGGTCAAGGTCAAGGTCAAGGTCAAGGTCAAGGCCAAGGCCAAGGCAAAGGCCAAGGCCAAGGCCAAGGCCAAGGCCAAGGCCAAGGCCGGGAGGGAGCGGATCTACAAACGGCAATGCACACTGTTTGCAATCCATCATGGCATCCTCGACGCGAGCCACCACATAAACGCCTGCGCTGCTGGAACCTGCGCCTTCTTTCGGTAGCGGAGTCTTCCACTGCACCGGGCCGTGCGGCGTAAGACGTGCCTTCATGAAAACATCGGAGACTTTCAAATTGGCCTCGATTCTGGATCTGATTTTAAACAGACCCACTACTTGTGCTTCAAAAAAGTCGAATTTCGTTCCCGTTCATGCTAGCAAGCGTCTTGGAGAACGACCATGACGCAAGCTGCATCCGTGACGGCGGCGCTCCTCGTCATCGGCGACGAGATCCTTTCCGGGCGCACCAAGGACCAAAACATCGGCTATGTCGCGGATTACCTTGGCAAGATCGGCATCGATCTGCGCGAGGTGCGCGTCGTTCCGGATGTGACGGCCGAGATTGTCGCGGCGGTCAATGCGCTGCGTGCGCGTTATGATTATCTCTTCACGACCGGGGGCATCGGCCCGACGCATGACGACATCACCGCCGGCGCGGTGGCCGCCGCGCTCGATGTCGAAATTTCGGAAGATCCGCGTGCGATAAAACTTCTGCTTGAACGAATTAAGCCGGGGGATCTGAACGAAGCGCGCCGGAGGATGGCGCGCATTCCGCATGGCGCCCGGCTTATCGAGAACAAGATATCGGCAGCGCCCGGCTTTTGGATCGCCAATGTCATCGTTCTGGCGGGGGTTCCCGCGATCATGCAAGCCATGCTCGACGAGGTCGCGCCGAGGCTCAAAACAGGCGCTCGGATGATCGCCGAGACAATTCCAGCGGAGGGTCTGTTCGAGGGAGCCTATGCGGCCGCGCTCGGCGATCTCGCCGCCGCCAACCCGGAACTTTCGATCGGCTCCTATCCCGCTTTCCGCGACGGCGGCTTTCACAATGAGATCGTGGTTCGCGGCAAGGACGCGGCAAAGGTCGCCGCGGCGGCGGCGGCAATCAGCGCCATGGTGGCCCGGCTCGCCAAAGGGCGGGCCTGAACCCCGATGCAAGGAGCGCCCGTCCCAAGGAACGCCGTTGCCGAAAAGGCCTTTCATGTCTCCTGGGATCAATTTCATCTCTCCTGGGATCAATTTCATCGCGATGCGCGGGCGCTCGCCTGGCGGCTCCTTGCCTCGGCGCGTTTTTCCGGTATGGTGGCGATCACAAGAGGCCGCCTGGTGTCGGCCGCCATCGTCGCGCGCGAGCTCGAAATGCGGGTCATCGATATACCCTGTGTCGCGCGCTATGCCGGAGTGAAAGTCCAGGGTGAAATTAAACCTTTGAAAAGTGTTTTGCCCGGCACCGCGCGCGACGGCGGCGAAGGCCTTCTTGTCGTCGACGATTAGGCCGTTACCGGCGCGACGGTAAAAATCGTCCGCGCGATCTTGCCCAAGGCGCATTTTGTAACGGTCTATGCCAAGCCGCTGGGGCGGCCCTTCGTCGATGTTAATTCGTCCACAGGTATATTCATATTCACGCGGCGTATTTGAGTGAGAGCTGTTGCAAGAAGGAGATGATTTTGCGAGCGACATTTTGCAGATTGCGCATCGAGCGGCGAACCTTGTTTTCGAAATCTTCCTTTGCCGCTCACCGCCATGCGGCCGGCGGTATCCGCGTCGAGATGCTTCCACACCAACGGGTTGGGGTTGCGGCCGGGCGAATAGGGAGGCAAAATGGCGCAATTTGCCGCCCAGCGTTTGCACGAAAGCGTACCAGCGACTCATCGCGCCAATGCGCGATGCAATGGTGCCTCGGCAGGTGATGCCGATCCGTTTACGTCCGCTGCGTGGAGGCAGCAGTCCAGCAATAAGGTCTCGGCTGCCGCCAAATCCGGCTCCATCGCGGCTTCCGCCGCGGCGGCGCTGTCCGCCAGCCGTAGGCGGAGCGCATAGCCCTCGTGGACAAAGCTGCGCGCGGTCTGCGCCGCACTCGATAGAGTCGCGGCCAGGGCGGAAAGAGGCAGTCCGAACTCAAGTCGCTCGCCGCAGCATGGGCAGGTGGTGAAGGCGGATAGCGTGATGCCGAAGCTCTGTTCGTGAAGGCGCAGGAGCGCAAGATCGTGCGCTGGCAGGCTCATCGATTCCGCCTCGGCCTCGGCAAGCGTGGGGAAGGCGACGACCAGCAGCGGCATCGCCCGCATCGACGCCATCCATCGAGGTGCCGCTCATCAGCCCTATCGCACGGACCGTTTGAATTGGTTCTCTTCCCCTGGCCATCGGCAACGAATTTTTCTGAACTATTTGCAAATCGCTTGCAACGCCCGCCACTCGCCAAACGAGAGCAAGGGCTCGCCGGTTGGCGCACTGTCGGCCACCTCAAGCATCGCCAGCCTCCGCGCCGGGTCGTGGGTCAGTTTGAACTTCGGGTCGTGACCCAAGGCAGACACGCTGCCTCGGATGGTCAAATCGAAAGTCGACCCTTTTTTTTGCACCTGATATCTGCACCAAGAAACCATCGTTGTTTCAATTAGTTGATTTTGGTGCGGAATTCTGGCAGACTGTGTGGAAAGTCGGAC
>QHBR01000342.1 GCA_003244015.1 Hyphomicrobiales bacterium
AGTTAGAGTCGATCCACTAGATGGTCCGAATAAGAGCCGATTTCTTGTTCAGCGCGAAACGGGCAGCGGAGACGAAAACGCCAAAGCTTTATTTGTTATCAGCCCTCATGCTCCCTATCAACTAAAGGGCTCGTTGGCTGGTTTAGGTCAAACAGATTTGAGTAATAGGACTCGCGAAAGTTGCCTCGGCATTAGGCAAATCTGGCAGACCAATCAGTGTGAGAGATCTTGTTAATTATTGATGTTGGTGTTTAGCGGTTAGCGGGTCTTACCCAAAATTTCCGGGCGACCTCTTGTCGATTGCCCGCACGTGACTACTCATCAGCGCTAAGGGTGCTGTCTGGTCTGTACGAACCATGGGAAGGACATTAGACCGGCACCCGCACGGTTGCCCGCAGGCCCCCGCTTTGCTGTCGCCCAACGTAATGCCGCCGCCGTGCGAATGGGCGATGTCGAGCGCGACCGCAAGGCCGAGCCCGGTGCCGCCGCGTCCTGGTTGCGCGCGTCATCGAGGCGGAAAAACGGCCGGAACACGTCCTCGTGGCGGGCCTCAGCCGGGTCTCCGCAGGCGTGCCTTCGCTTCGATATTCTGCTTATTTGCGGCACGCAGGTCATTGCGATCCCCACGGCATGATCGGCACGGAGCTGATGGAGTTAGCTGGCGAACCGCTGACGATCCTCGAACTTACGGCGAGGTAAACCAGCGTGTTGTGCTTCTTGTCCAGCATTCTATAAATACGCGTGGCCTTGAAAATGATGCTCGTCTTCTCGGTGAACACTTCCTCATTGTCCGTTAACTTCGACATGTCGACGCTGATCGGGCCGGTTTGATGACAAATAACCGAAAAATTCGACGGGTCTTCATTGAGACCAAGCGGCTGGCCCCATCCGCCTTTCCGGGCCTGCGAGATGTGGCAGGTAACGCCCGGGACCCCTGGATCGTCAAAATCCGCGACACACACCTTGTCGTTGGGCGAGAGAAAATTAAATGTCGTGCTGAGGCAACTCAGCTCATCCGCGCGTGCAATAGCCGGGATCAAAACGCAGAGTACCATCGCCATAAAACACAGTTTCACTTCCGATCTCCATTTCCAATCCATCTTAGGGCGTCTGCGCGCGGTTTGTCCGATTTCCAGTGCGGAGGCCCGCAAGAAGCAACGCCGTGGATCGGCCGAAAGTTCCTTTAGCCGTTGGCAGCGGGATCTCGTGAACAGCCGGATCACGACCGGACTATTGTCTGGTCGCTGACGGCGCCGGGGCGCCCAGAAAGAACCGCAACATTTCGCGCGAGGCGTCGGGTCCGTCCGGATCGGTATATGAGCCTTCCGGCCTGCCTCCCGACCAAGCATGCGCCAGCCCTTCGATGGCCCAATGTTCCACATAAACAACACCCCGCACGTCCTTGATCGAGGTGCGTGTATACGCGCGGCCTCCGACGGAGCGGCCGTGTTGTATCTCCTGTGCGGTGCCGGCCAGGCCCACGCGAGCTTCCGCGACGATCAATCCGGCGTTCGACGGATGCACTGTCCGATCGGACTCTCCATGGAAAACAATGGTGCGGACGCGCGCGCCCTTTGGACGAGTCTTCCTTTGCGCCATCGCCGCGGGGTTCGAGTTGCCGCCCATGGCGGCGAATGCGGAAGGCAGGTCGGCGGCGGACCGGTAGGCGAGGCCCGAGTGAACCCCAACCGCGGCATAAAGTTCGGGATAGGTGGCGCTCATGATCAAGGCCATGGCGCCGCCGGCTGAAAGGCCGGCCACGTAGACCCGCTTGGCATCAATATCGAACTCCGCCATTATGGCGCGGGTAATGCCCGCAATGATGCAGGGCTCTCCCTCGCCGCGCATCTGGTCCTTGCGATCGAACCAGTTCCAGCATGCGGAGTGATTGGCTGTCGCCGGCTGTTTTGGATAGACGACGAGGAAACCGTGCTCTTCCGCAAGGAGATTCATGCCCGTACCCAGCGCGAAATCGTCGGGATCTTGGGTGCAGCCGTGAAGCATTATAAGCATAGGACGCTTGCGGCCATTTACATGGCTCGGCAAGTAGACCTTATAGTCGCGAGAGCCTGCCGCGCAACTAAAGGTCCTGGTCAAAAAAGCTGCTCCCTCCGGCAGCGGCGGCGCGATCGGTGGCGAGATCGGAGATTTCCGGAGGGGCATCGCTCCGGGGGCGAGGTCCGGACGATTGGCCCGACGCAACAGCGTCAACACTTCCCCCAATGGCCGTGTCGCGCGGGCGGCAAGCCCTCGTGTTGGGAGTAACTCCCGCCAGCCAGCGCTCGCATTTCCGGCGATGGGCGGCTCGCTCTCCGCCGGACGCGCGCCGGCCTCCGGCTCAATTCGCCGAAGATTGCCGCCCGATTGTTGCTCCGTCGAGGGGGCAGGATTTCGTCCCGATAACGCCCGCTGTATTACCCGCGTTGCCTCGATTACATGTTGGCGTTGCGCGAGTTTCGCAGCCTTACGCATGGCGGTGCTGAAAACGGTTTTCATGGGCCATATCCTTGGCGAAAGCACTTAACGCTGGCGCTCACCGAATCCGCCCGGAAAGCGCCGCCTTGACTGGCTTGCTGGCCTGCAGCGCGCCAAGGACCGTGATTGACTCGATTGCCGCCAGCGCGAGTTCGGGCGTGACATCCCAGGCGATGGTCGCCAGCCCGACAACCTGAATGCTGAGTTTTCCGCCAGCGGCCCTGACCGCCTCTAAGTCGGCCCGGCTGTAGAATCGCGAGCCAAGCTCGAGGGTCTGCCGCACAATTGATTTTTGTACGGCAACCGCGTGGGTGGCGAGCTGGTTGCGGATTGCCGTCCTGATCAAGTCGGTGCGATTGGAGTAGAAACCTTCGTTGACCAGCAAATCGATATGGCCAAGATCGACGTATCCGACATTGATCGTGATTTTCTCGGTCTCGCCCGGTTTGTCTCGCAGCCGATGCACATTTGCAGCCAAGGCAGGGCTCCCTTCATCATCTACACGGATGGTATATGGATCGTAGTTGAGTCCATTGCAAGCGGAAGATTGGCTCAAGCGAACGCGGACGCCACTTGATTGCGGCCACGGCTGGGCGAAGCACGAAAATTCAAGCATTTGATTTCGAGTCTTTTCCGCGAAAACCGCCTCGGACCGCGTAGCGGGCATCGCGATCGTCACCCGCTTCGTCTACCGCCATTTGGGGGACTTAAGTCGAGGCGCGGCGGCCATCAATGATTTTCGCGCCCGCAACAAGAGCCTTGGGTCAGGCCGGAGCTGGCGGCGGCAAGCTCCGCGCCCAATTTCCAGCCGGCGATGCCCATCGTTGAAAAAAGTCAAAACTTCGCAGAGAGTGGCGGGAACGAGATGCCGGCGCTGAGGACGTTCGCGCACGCCAAGATAAACTGCGCTAATAGGCGATGCGCGGAGCGAAGCAAAAAATTGCCGGCATTTGGCGCAAGACTGACCACGTGCGAACTGGCCGATCACTGAAACACACTTGAACAGGGACCGCGTGTTGAGCCTTTCCCTCCCCGTCTCGCTCGCGCAGTCCCGCTCCTGGTGGCGGGCGTTCTGGCGCAAGGTGGCCTTGATCCTGCCCAAGGGCCTTTACGCGCGGGCGCTTCTCATCGTCATCGTGCCGATGGTGATCCTGCAATGCGTGCTCACCTTTGTCTTCATGGAGCGGCATTGGCAGCTCGTCACGAAGCGCCTTTCCACCGCCTTTACCCAGGATATCGCGGCGATCGTCGAGCTTCATAAATCCTACCCGGGACGGACAAACGACGAGGTCCTAGCCCAGATCGCCCAGCAGCGGTTGAAAATCGACATGGAATTCCTGCCGAACGGCGAACTGCCGGCCGCGCTGCCAAAACCTTTCTTCTCGATCCTCGATGCCGCCTTGTCGAACGAGATTCGGCGCCAGATTGGCAAGCCCTTCTGGCTCGATACGGTCGGGCGCTCGGATTTCATCGAGATCAGGGTCAAGCTCGATGACTCGATCCTGCGCGTCGTCGCCCTGCGCGGCGCCGCCTACGCGTCCAATTCCCAGATCTTCCTTTGGTGGATGATCGGCACTTCTTTCGTCTTGATCGTGGCGGCGATCGCCTTTCTGCGCAACCAGATCAAGCCGATCCTTTTGCTTGCGGGCGCGGCGGAAGCGTTCGGCAAGGGGCGCGATCTTGAATTTTATCCGCGCGGCGCGCGGGAGGTGCGGCAAGCGGGCAAGGCTTTTGTCGAAATGAAACGGCGGATCGAACGGGCGTTCGAGCAGCGCACCGCCATCCTGAATGGCGTGAGCCACGATTTGCGCACCATCCTCACGCGGTTCAAGCTTTCGCTCGCCTTGATGCGCGAGACCGACGAGGCGAGGGACTTGCAAAAAGACGTCGAGGAAATGCAGCGCATGCTCGAGGCATATCTTGCCTTCGCGCGGGGCGATGCCGGGGAGAGCGCGGCGAATATCGACATGGAGGAGTTTTTGGAGGACTTGCGCCTCGATGCCGAGCGGGCGGGGTTCGATGCCAAAGTCTCGTTTTCGGGCGATCCGCTGGTCACCGTGCGGCCCGATGCGTTCAAGCGCTGCCTTGCCAATCTCATTGGCAACGCGCAAAGCCACGCGAACCGGATTTCCATCGAAGCGGTCAGGGATCGGCGTTTTTTGACAATCCACATCGACGACGACGGCCCAGGCATTCCGCCCGGCCGGCGCGAGGACGTGTTCAGGCCGTTTTTCCGCCTCGATGACGCGCGCAACCAGGACGAGGGCGGCACCGGGCTCGGCCTAGCGATCGCCCTCGATATCGCCCGTTCGCACGGCGGCGGCATTACCTTGAGCGACAGCAAGGCGGGGGGCCTGCGGGCGAGCGTGCGGGTGCCGGTGTAATTTTCCTGCCCTGGCTCGCGGAGCCCGCATCAGCCTCGCGAGGATGATCTTTTCGCCCCTCACAAGGAACGGACGAAGTCGAGGATCGCTTGCTGATCTGCTACCGGCAGCCTCACAAAATTCGATGCGACGGCATTAGCTTCCGACGCGGGAAAGGACGCCGTTTTCGGCGAGAAATGATCCTTGATGGCGGCAAGCAAGTCGCTTGTGCGGCCATCATGCAGGAAGAATAGCCGTTGTCCAACGCCCCAAAGCGGCACCGTGCGAAACTCGTCCGGCCCAGCGCCTCCCTGAATGATATCGTCGGCGAGCCCGCCTCCCATATGATGCACCAAGAGATCCGAGACATGATGGGCCGGTCTTGCAGGACGGCGCTATTCATCGCGGGCGCGGTCTGCATTTGCGGTGTATGACACAAGCCGCCGTCGCTAAAGATGACCTGGCCGCGTTGCGCGCTCGTGCTCGGATGCGGGTCTGGTTGCGGCTCGTCCATGAACCGCATCAGGAGTTGAAACTGCATCCAATCGGCCAGGATATGTTTCGGATTGTTAAACGCCTGATTGTGTTTGTCGTTTGTGTCCGTGCGGGTCACATCGTTCGGTTCGGGTTTCCCCGCTCCGTTGCAAGCTGGATCTTCTTCCGTGGCGGTGGGGAAAAGTTCATTGGTGATCCCCATTTCCACATTATAGGCTTCCCCCGCGAACATCGGGATCGACTTGTTTTGCGCTTTCCAGCCGAACCTTGTGATCGTGTTGTCATTGCCGCTCCGATTCGGATGACCGGCAATTCCGAACGGCGCGCGCAAGCCGGCCGTGGCGTCATGACGAGCCAAAATCTCGCGATCTTGAATCGAGTCGATCAACCCGAGTCCGAAGAGCTGTAAAGGAATCCGGAAGGAGAGGTTTTTCTTGGCCAGCTCGGCCGCGAAATTTGGCTGCGTGATCGCGCAGTCCGGGATCGTCGGGTCTTTCGTGATTCCCCGCACCACCCAGAGCTGGTGCACGCTGCCGTCGCGGGTTCCGTCTGGCTTGAACTTGAATCGCACTTCCCGAATGGGGCCAAACTGTTCCTCGAATTTCGGAACAACGTTTTGCTTGCCGAAACGATTCGGAACCAGCCGGAACATCGGATTTTCCGAATGCAAAGGCGTCCCCTGGCCCGGATTGGGAACGAGAAATCCGCCCGAGCCCCTAGAGTTGGTTGGGCGTGGCACAAAAAGCAATGGTCCGCATTGTGCCTGGCTCCAAGGCCATTCGAATTGGTATGGAACTGAGGGAAAAAAGGATCGATCTCGCCCTTGCCAAAGACCGGACTGCCGTCCGTCCCGTCGGCACAGGTATCGCAGGTCGATTCCAATTGTCCGGCCCGGTTGATTCCTTCGACGAACGAGATTGCTTCGTTGACTTGAATCTTTTTCCCGGTCGTTGGGTTGGGACTGATCATCGGCGGGGGAGGAATGGGAATTCCTCTGCGTTCCAGTTCCCCCGCGGTGTTCGCGAAACCGCCGCGCACCCCTGGATCATGTGGCGCACGGGTTGGAGCCGAAAACAGACAAACCATTGCGGCGAATATCGCCGCTTCAAAAAGATTGCTTTTCATGAACCTGCAAGCCTCCCCGATGTTTTGCCTGTCTTGAAACTGGCAATTGTTTTCAATTGGTGACGCCGAATGCTGGCGACAATATTGCTTAGGTTTGGTTTTGACTAGGGCGTTGTCTTGGATTTAACGGGGCGCTGACTTGACGGTAATATGGCAGCGAGCGCGTGCACGTGCGCGGCGAGCCCGGTGTTCGCGGCCGCGAGCCCGTTTGGCGCCGCACGAGATCCTCGGCTTTCGCATTGGCGAAGAGGACCCGGCAATCCCGGTCAAAAGAAAGACGGCGAAACCGGCGGCCGCGACCGCAGTGGCGAGCGAATCCGTTGTTGTTGCCCTCCGGGCAAGCAGGGATGTGCGTGGCTAGAAGATAAACCGCCGCGTTTCAACCGGCGGATGGCGCCCGCAGGAGCTCTCTTGCCCGCGCCTCATCCCGCTGCATTTGCGCGATGAGCGCGGCGGCCGAAGCGAATTTCGACTCGGCCCGGATCCAGCCGATGAAGAGAACCTCGATCGTCTCGCCGTAAAGATCGCCGGAAAAATCGAACAGAAAGGCTTCGAGCAGCGCCTGGCCATTATCGAACGTCGGGCGGCGGCCGTAGCTCGCCACGCCGGCATAGATTTTGGTCCCCCCGGTAACGACGCGGACGGCGTAGACGCCGTGGCGCAACCGGCAGCTTGGGTCCGGCAAAAGATTAGCCGTCGGAAATCCCAATGTCCGGCCGAGTTCCTGGCCGTGGACGACTTTGCCCATGACGGCAAAGGGGTGACCGAGCAGCTGTGCGGCATCTTCTACGTCGCCCGCCTCAAGTGCGGCACGGGCCGCCGTCGAGGAGGCAGCCTCGTTAATGTCCGCTGTAGCCGCTGGAACCCGCTCTACGATCTCGACGGCAAAGCCATGCCGCTTCCCCGCTTCCTTGAGAAGGGCGGGCGAGCCGGAGCGGCCCGCGCCGAAATGGAAATCATAGCCTGCGACGACGGCCCGGATTTTTAGACGGCGGACCAGGATTTCAACGATGAAAGCTTCCGCCGGGAGGCTCGCCAAAACCTTGTCGAACGTGATGACGATCATGCCGTCGATGCCGAGCTGTTCCAGCGCCTTTGCCTTGGCATCGCGCGGCGTGAGGCGAAAGATCGTGTTGGGACCCTTGAAAAAATCGGCCGGATGCGGCTCGAAGGTGAGGACCGCGCAGGGGCAGTTGAGCTCCTGGGCCAGCGTCCTGGCGCGCTTTATCACCGCGAGATGACCGCGATGAACGCCATCGAAATTGCCGATAGCGACCACCGCGCCTGCAAGTCCGGGCGGCGGTACGGCCGGATCGACGGCGGCTACAAATTTTTTGGCGGAGGAAGGATCGGCCAAGGGAACCCAAATCGTAAGACGCCATGCGGGCGCCGGCAGAGCTCCGGACAGGGCGGGAGCTCTGCATGGCGGAAGGGGCCGCGTCAAGGCCGCGGCATGCCGCCTCCCCGGAACTTTCTACCAAACCAGCTCTGGGATCGCCGCGGTGGGCGCGAAATTGGCTGCTTCCATGAACCGCCGGAACGCGGCGGCGTCGAGCGCCGCGCCCGTCGCGCCGCCATGCAGCTCACTGCGATGGATGCCGGAGGTCACAAAGAGACTATCAAAGCCCTGGTCGTGCGCTCCTTTGATATCGGTTCGCATGGCGTCGCCAATCACGAGGACTTCTGAACGATCGATGGCCTCGTTAGCAGCTCGCCTCGCGAGTTCGAGCGCCCGCGCGAAAATCGGGGCAAACGGCTTGCCGGCCTGGATCACCTTGCCGCCCGCCCCGGCATAGCGTTCCGCGATCGCGCCGGCACAATAAAACAGCTTGCCGCCGTCCTCCACCACGATATCGGGATTGGCGCAAATGAGCTCGAGGTTCCGGGCGCGCATGGCGGCAAGGATTGCGTCGTAATCGGCGGGCGTCTCGTGCCAGGGATCGGCAAGGCCGGTGCAGAGGACGAAGTTCGCTTGTTTCAGCGGAACGACGCGGGGCGCCTTGCCGCTGAGAGCCAAAACCTCCTCGAAAAGGGCGGTTTCATCGGGCGGGCCAAGATGAAACAGGCCCGCGCCGGCGCGTTCGACGAGCAGGGAAACGGTGACGTCGCCGGACGCGACGATCGCATCATAGGCTTTTCGCGTAACGCCAAGCCGGGCGAGCTGCGCCTCCACGAACCGGCTTGGATTGGGCGAGTTCGTCATAAGCACGACCATGCCGCCGCCCGCCCGGAAGCGGCCAAGTGCCTCGTTGGCTCTCCCGAACGCCACGACTCCATTGTGGACGACGCCCCAGACGTCGCTCAAAATGACTTTGTATCCGCTCGCGAGATCGGCCAAGCCACGCACTAGGCGAGTCACGCGCTCAATCGTCCTTTTGGAAGCGGTTCATGCGCAATGCGGCGGCCCTTCTTACCGCGCTCGCCGTACGAGGCCGGTTCGCAGGGTTGCGTAAAGAATAATTTTTCAGCGTGGCGCTCCGGGCCGCGGATCGGCGGCCGCCCGGCGCATCGGAAACGGGGTCGCGCGTTGCGGATGGGTATAACTCGTAGGCTTATCGCCGCCGTCTATCGAACCCCAGCGATGGGCCGTCAAGCTAAAAACGTGGGGCATCGCGGCGGCGGGCGGCACGCCCACGATGACACGCGCCGGTTAAATGACCGTCAATGCTAACGGCGTTATGACGGGAGTTTGCCGTCGGGGGTCACCTTGTCGATGGCCTGCGGCAAATGTTGCGCCAGCATTTCGGCGATTTTGTCGGCGGGAAGGCCCATCTTGGCGGCCAGTGCCTTCACCGTGTCGGAGCCGAGCGCCTGATGAATCTGATCCGCCGTGATTGTCAAATTCTGTCCCTGCGAAATCCATGACTTCATGGTATCGCCGAAGCCATTCTTCTGGAACTGGCTGACGACGTTTTGCAGGCCGCCTTGCTTTTCGATGAAGCTGTTGAGGAGCGTCGTTGCTCCCGCGCCAAAGACGCCGCCCAGAATTCCGTCAAACATGCCCATATGACCCTCCTAAGCGGAAATCCCTCGAACGGCCGGGTTCGAGAACCCACGGCCGGCATCTGCCCGATGACCAGATTTCGAGGCTGAGATTACCGCCATGGACGAGCCTTGGCAAGGCCATGCCGAGGCCATGCAGAGGCCGGGTGCGCGGCCGGCCGGTCGCCGAACTGGCGCGCATTTGCCCTTCGGCGCGGATCGCATGGGGCGGCGATCGTAAGGCAGCGCGGCGTCACGCCGCCAAGGAAACGTCAAGACTACCCATGGCATGCCGGAGCGCATTGAAGCAGTCCGGGTCGATCGCGGTGCCGACGCTCTGGGACATGATCGCCAGGGATTTGGAGATCGGGATGCTTGCCCGATACGGCCGATAGGCGGTCAGCGCATCGAATATATCCGGGGCACCTCGAAAAATATTC
>QHBR01000349.1 GCA_003244015.1 Hyphomicrobiales bacterium
TTATTCCACGCCGATTCACAGTCTTGGGGTCATCACACGATGCTTGATCGCCTCGCGTTGCTTGTGGGCGGTGAGCTCCACTTCAGATCATCACTCTTTCCACCTCGTCGAGTGTCACTTCCTCGGCACGGCGGTCGTAAAGCTGCGTTGTGCGGGTCGAGGCATGGTTCGCCATCTGCGCGGCTTTTTCGAGCGTGCCGCCGTTCTTCAGGTAAGCGGTGACGCCCGTCGCCCGAAAGGTGTGGTTGCCGACGCGCGTGGTGATGCCTGCGGATTTGGCGCGGCGCTGAATCATCTCATAGGCATTCGCCTGGGGCAGGGGATTGCCGGTGAGCTGGCCGGAGCTTCGGCTGTAGGTCTGGAACAGGATCGCCTTCGGGTCGTTCGTGAGACTGGCACCGTCGATATATTCATGGAGGTAGGTTTCAAGATTGTGATGGCAGGGCATGGTGTGCTGCTTGCCGCCTTTCTCCTGTAAGCGCAGCCATAGCCGCCGGTTCTGCGTATATACGTCCTCGACCCGCATGTTGATCGCAGCACCAATGCGCGCAAAGGAATAGACCATGAGGCCGACGAGGGCGCGATCGCGCAGGCCGATAATGGTCGTTGTGTCGATGGCGTCGATGAGCTGACGCGCCTCGGCTGGATCGAGCACCGGCGTCTTGCCGCGCCGCACGATATGGCGCGGGCCACGCACGGCAGCGGCCGGATTGGTCGGCATGATCTGGCCGATCACCATCCAGTCGAACAGATGACGCAAGGCGGCGAGGCGCAGCTTGGCGGTCGGCGCGGATCGCGCCTTCTGCAGCTGCTCGATATAGGCCGCGACATGCACGCTCTCGATCGCCGTGATCTGCGTCACGCCGCGCGCTGCAAGCCAGTCGAAGAATTCGACGGCTGCGCGCGCATAGGCGCGGCGCGTGTTCGGGTTCCTGATCTGCGCCGTGAAGAATTCAAAGAAGCGATAGGAAGCGCGCTCGCCGGCGGCGGCGACGAGGGCAGGGGTGCGGGACTTAGCGCCAACCGGTAAGAGACTAGAGCTTGACACCCGTAAACTCCTCAATCTGCTTTCTGACGAAGCCCTTAGCCAGGTCCTTCAGCAAATCGACGGTAAACCCCCCGGCCTCCTCCGCTCCTTTCTTGGTCTTCTCCCAAATCTTGGTCTTCTCCCAAATTTTCGGATCGCGAACTGAGTCGAGGAAGTCGTGGCCTTCCCACGTCAACTCTATGTTCTCGGGTAGCCGATGCCCCTGCAAATGGATGGCGGTTGATTTGACGAGTCCGGCTTTCTCGATGAGCTGGAGGTGCCACAAGGCGCGGGTCGCTTCATCGTTATTGTCGGTGGTGACGATTTTTTTCCAAGAAGCCCTTGCCGGAGCTTCCTCGATCTTGAGAAGTAGATCGCGAACCATGTCCATATCGCGCTTCAAATCAGCCTCCTTAGTATGTGATAAAAGACATTATCATATACTAAATGGGCCAAAGCAAGAGCGTCGATGGCAGGCGTTCGGACTCGCGCAGATTGCGTAACTTGCGTTTTTCGCGCGACTCGCGTATATTGGTATGAGAGAGGTCCACACATGGATAACGATATGGCCAAAACGCAAGCCGTGCCCGCCGCCGAATTCACCCGCAATTTCGGCCGCTATCGCATGCTCGCCCAGAAGGGCGCCGTCCCGGTGACCAGCCACGGGCACATCACTGGCTATTTCGTGCCGCCGGACGAGTACCAGGAATTCGAGCGCTTCCGGGCGCAGCGGCGCAGTTTTGCGACCGTCGATCTGGCGGAAGACAAAGTCCGGGCGGTCGCAGGCGCCCGCATGGACCCGCGCCACGATCATCTCAACGCCATGCTGGACCCCAAGTAGCGGGCTGGCATGGGAATACCGACACCTGAGCCTGGTCTTGTCCTCAATTACGCATACCTCTGGCATGACGAACATCGCGCCGGACAAGAGGAGGGCCGCAAGGACCGTCCGAGCGTCATCGTTCTCAGCGCGACGCGCGAGAGCGATGACGCGACGATCGTCACCGTCCTGCCAATCACGCATTCCGCGCCGGTCGATCCCAAAGCGGCGATTGAAATTCCGCTGGCGGTCAAAAAGCATCTCGGTCTCGACGACGCGCGCTCATGGATCGTCATCGCCGAAGGCAATGAATTCGTGTGGCCTGGCTATGATCTGAGGAAAGCGCCGAAGACGGACAGCTATGAATTCGGCTTCCTCCCGCCCCGCTTGTTCAATCAGGTCCGCGACGCGTTCGTCAGGTTTCATAAGGCCGGTCAGACGAAAACAACGGCCCGCACATGAAGGTCTTTACGCACCGGATTTATGCATCGAAAAAGCCCTTGGAAAACCTCGATCTCATGCAGTTCATCTTTCTCTCCGCATCGTCCGCTCCAGCACGAGAGGCGGCGCGGATTCCGCTGCCCATGCTGCTAGGCAGCGTGCAAAGGAGACCGGCCAGCAGGGGTAGAGCGAGTCTCCAGGAGGTGGAGGACATGCCAAACGCCCCTTTCAGTTTCTCGACACGTTGACCTTGTCAAGAGCGTTCCGCAGCCCTTTCAATCGCCGGCGGCGGGGCTGACTCGCTGGATTGAGGATGGGCGGTGGCAAGCGGCGTGTTGCTCACTCCCAAGGCATTATGCAGCGTTGTTGCCAGCGTGACCGGATCACCATGTCCGAGAATGTGCATGTAGAAAGTTTCCGGCTGCGCGCGTAGCAGGTGGTTGTGCAGCGCCGTGATTTCGATCCCGCCCTCGGCGAGCTTTTTCATCACGGGATTGACCTCGGTGTCGGTCAGCACGAGGTCGCCCATCACCATGGTCATGTCATCCGTGGTCCGGAACGCGAGCCATGAGCCGAGTGCCAACGCTGGCTTAAGCTCCACGCCATCGAGGGTGACATGCAGGTCGGTGCGGGGCAGTCCGACACGATAGACTCCGCCGGGCATCTCCGTGCCGGATTTGCCGAGCGCCCCGGCGACCTTGGTCCAGTCGGTTCCAGCCCAGGCGGGCAGCGACACGATCGCAAGCCAGCCCGCGAGCATCAACACGCATCGTGTGCGCATAGCACACCTCCTTCTGGAACGATGTTTGTAACATATGTTGCATTAATTTGCAACATATGTTACAATTAGAATACTAAAATAGATTAAGGATTAGTATGAGCTGGCTGGTATTTACCTACTCGCTGCCGTCACGGGAAAATTCAAGTACACGCGTTTCCCTGTGGCGCAGACTGAAGCGCATCGGCGCGGCGTCGCCGAAAGGCGGCGTGTTCATCCTGCCAGACCGGGACGATTGCCTGGAATCCTTCCAATGGATGGCGCAGGAAATCCAGCAATCCAAGGGCGAAGCGCTGGTGATGAAGGTCGAGCACTTCGAGGGACTCAGCGAAAAGCACGTGATCGAGTTTTTCCATTCCGCTCGCAAGAAGGATTACGACGAACTGCTACCCGAAGTAAAAACGCTTCATAAGGCAGTGGGGAAAGCCAAGGTACAAGACCAAGGTGGACATGACCGTCTAAAAAAGCTGCGCACGCGCTTTACAGAAATTACCGAGGTGGATTTTTTCCGTTCGCCACATGCGGCAAAAATCAAGGAATTGCTCGACGAGATCGAAGCGGCATTACATCCTGGTGCCGAGGAAGCAGCGTCAATCAGGGCGCTGAATATCAGCGATTATAAGGGGCGTGTATGGGTGACCCGCCCGCGCCCTTATGTGGACAGGCTGGCCTGCGCTTGGCTGATACGGCGATTTGTCGATGCCGAGGCACAAATCCATTACAGCGACACGCCGAAAAAAGACGAGCTTTCCTTCGACATGAAAGAAGCGGTGTTCGGTCATCGCGGCAATTTCTGCTCGTTTGAAGTGATGATGCGCTCCTTTGGCATCACAGATGACGCGGTGAAGTCGCTGGCGGAAATCATCCACGAGATCGACCTACGCGACGGCAGATACCACCGCTCGGAAATCGAGGGCATAGAACTGGTGCTCAAAGGCTGGCGGCAATCGGATCTCGCCGATGCCGAATTGGAAGCACGCGGGATTTTGTTCTTCGACGGATTGCATGTGGCGCTTGCAGCCGGGGAGAAAGCCTGATGTGGCTGGTCACCGCAGCGCTCAGGCGGCCAATCACTGTTCTGGTGTTGGTCATCGCCGCGATGCTGACAGGTCTCCTTGCCATTGAGCGGATGCCCCGCGACGTCTTTCCCAACCTCGGCGTCCCGGTTCTCTATGTCGCGCAGCCCTATGGCGGGATGGACCCGGCTCAGATGGAAGGCTTTCTCGTCAACTACTACGAATACCATTTCCTCTATATCACTGGCATCGAACATGTCGAATCGAAGTCGATCCAGGGCGTGGGACTGATCAAGCTTCAGTTTCATCCTGGCACGGACATGGCCGGCGCGATGGCGGAGACAGTGGCCTACGTGAACCGCGCCCGGGCCTTCATGCCGACCGGCACCGTGCCGCCCTTCGTCATGCGATTCGACGCCGGCAGCGTGCCGGTCGGCGATCTGGTCTTCTCGGATGAGAGCGGAAAGTTGGGCGTCAAGGGCCTGCAGGACGCCGCCCTCTTCCGAGTACGTCCGCTGTTCGCGACCTTGCGGGGCGTATCAGCCCCGCCGCCGTTTGGCGGCAGCCCCCGCTCCATCGTGATCAGCGCCGACCCCGACCGGTTGCGCGCTTACAATATGAGCCCGGACGAGGTCGTCCAGGCGATCACGAAGGGCAACACGATCAGCCCATCAGGCAACGTGCGCTTCGGCAACGAGATGCCGATGGTTCCGGTGAACTCGGTAGTGACGGATGTACAACGTCTGGGCGACGTTCCCATCCGCTCCGACGGAACCCGCACCATCTTCGTACGCGATATCGGGACTGTCGCCGACTCTGCCGATATCGAAGTCGGCTATGCGCTCGTCAATGGCCACCGCACCGTCTACATTCCGGTCACCAAACGTGCCGACGCCTCCACGCTCAGTGTCGTCAATCTCGTCAAGGAGAATATCCCAAAGTTCCAGGCCGTGCTGCCGCCGGGCGTGAAGGTCAGCTATGAATTTGACCAATCGCCCTTCGTCACCCGCGCGATCCTGGGGCTGACCGAGGAGGGGCTGCTTGGCGCGGTGCTCACTGGGTTGGTGGTCTTGCTCTTCCTGCGCGAGTGGCGCAGCGCTCTGGTCGTGGTGGTAAACATCCCGTTGTCGATCCTGGCAGCGATGATAGCGCTGTGGGCGTCCGGGCAGACGGTCAACCTGATGACCTTGGGCGGACTGGCTTTGGCGGTCGGCATCCTCGTCGACGAGGCGACCGTCACCATCGAGAACGTCCATTCACATCTTGGGCGCGGCGCGACCCTCGCGGTTGCTGCGTATGACGGCACGACCGAGACAACTGTCCCCCGTTTCCTCGCGATGCTTTGCATCCTCGCAGTCTTCGTCTCCGCTTTCTTCATGCAGGGTGCGGCGCACAATCTCTTCGTTCCGCTGGCACTGGCGGTGGGCTTCGCGATGGTCGCCTCCTATGTGCTGTCCACCACGCTCGTCCCGGTCCTGTTGATCTGGGTCCTGAGGACCCAGCAAGGCCCTCATGCGACCGGTCCCTCGCCGTTCGACCGGTTTCGGGACCGATATCACGATTTTTCGGCTCGCGTCGTGCGGCGGCGATGGATCGTCGTGCCGGCCTATCTTGCTGTCGCCGGGCTGATCGTTATCGTTGTCGGCGGCACCCTGGGCCGTGCGATCTTTCCGACCGTCGATGCCGGACAGTTCACGCTGCGCATGCGCGCCACTGCGGGCACCCGCATCGAGGAGACCGAAAAGCTCGCCAACAAGACGTTGGACATCGTCCGCCGCGAAGTCGGCCCGCAGAACGTCGAGCTGACTCTCGGCTTTGTCGGCGTGCAAAACGCCGCGTATCCCATCAACACCATCTATCTCTGGACGAGCGGGCCGGAAGAAGCGGTTATGCAAGTACAGCTCAATCCGAAGGCCGGCATAAGAGTGGCGGATCTCAAAGAGCGGCTAAGGCAGAAATTGTCGCAGGAGCTGCCTGGCGTGCGTTACAGCTTCGAGCCCAGCGACATCGTCAGCCGGGTGATGAGCTTCGGCGCGCCGACGCCGATCGAGGTGGCGGTCAGCGGCCCTGATTTCACCAAGACCCGCCCTTTCGCGCAGCGGCTTCAAAAGGCGCTGGGCGGGGTTTCGTCCTTGCGAGACCTGCAATTCGAACAGGAGCTCGATTATCCGGCGGTGAAGGTCGACATCGACCGGCAGCTCGCCGGCATGCTCGGGGTGACGGCGAACCAGGTCGGCCAGTCTCTGACGGAGGCGACCTCTTCGAGCCGTTTCACGGTCCCTAACTTCTGGGCCGATCCCAAGAGCGGTGTGGGCTACCAAGTGCAGGTGGAGGTGCCGCCGCTGCGCATGAACTCGTTGGAGGAGGTCAAGAATATCCCAATCAGCCGGAGTCAAGACGTGCAAATCGACCTCCGGAACGTTGCGGAAGTGACGCAAGGCACCGTTCTTGGCGAATACGACCGATACAACATGCAACGGATGTTGACACTGGAGGCGAATATCGCCGGCGAGGATCTGGGCGGCGTAGCGGACCAGGTGTCGCGGGCGCTCGCCAAGGCTGATGCCGCGCCGCAAGGCGTCCATGTGACGCTGCGCGGGCAGGTCGCGCCGATGCAGGACATGTTCAGCGGCCTCGAGCTCGGGCTCATCGTCGCGGTGATCGTAATCTTCCTGTTGCTGGCGGCGAATTTTCAGTCCTTCCGGCTCTCGCTTGCGGTCGTCCTCACTATCCCCGCCGTGGTCGCTGGCGTTGCGGTTGCGCTCTGGATCACCCGCACGACGTTGAACATCGAGTCGCTCATCGGTGCGATCATGGCGATCGGCGTGGCGGTGGCCAATGCGATCCTGCTCGTCACCTTCGCCGAGCGCGATCGGATCGGCGGCGCCCATGTGCCGGATGCGGCGGTGGCGGGGGCGGCGAGCCGTCTGCGGCCGATCCTGATGACAGGCTGTGCGATGATCGCGGGTATGTTGCCAATGGCGGTCGGCCTGGGCGAAGCCGGCTCGCAGACCGCCCCGCTCGGGCGCGCCGTTATCGGCGGCCTGACGGGGGGGACCATCGCCACGCTGATCATCTTGCCGGCCATTTTCACCCTTCTCCAGGGCGAGCACACGCGAAAAAGCGCTTCATTGCTACCCGCCGGCCGTGGAGGCTCCGATGCGCCGATTTAGCCCTGAATCACCATCAAGTCCGGAGTCCTCATGACCACGCACTTTCCGCCGCGTCTTTTCCCGATAGCGAGAAAACCCCGGCACAAGCAGACGGCTCTTGCTGTCGCCATCGCGGCGAGCTGTATTGCGTCACTGGTTCCGATCTCCGTTTCCTCCGCTCAGGCCCCGTCAGCTCCAGATGCCGCTCCGACGCAGCCGGCACCGGCCAACCCATCGCCGAAGGCTCAAAGTGACGACAGGAGCCAGCAGTTCGCGACCGTTGTCGTCCCGGCGACCATTCAGGCGTTTTTCGTCACCGATCTTTATGCCAAGGACTCCGGCTATGTCTCGCAAGTCAACCATGATATCGGCGACCACGTGAAGATGGGGCAGGCGCTGGCGGTGATCGAGGATCCGGAGCTGCAGGCGCAATCCGACAGGGCTCAGGCGGCGGTGCAGCAGGCCAGGGCCGCGCTCGAAGTGGCAAAGCGGCAACTCGCGGGCATGCAGGCCGATCTCACGCTGCAGCAGGTGACGCTCAAGCGGCAGAAGGAGCTCTTCGCTGGCAAGGCCGCAACGCACCAGACGCTCGACGAGGCGCAGGCCAAGCAAAGCGTATCGACCGCCAATGTGGAGACCGGGAACGCGAAGATCGCGTTGGCTGAAGCCGATCTCCAGGCAGCTAACGCCGAAGCGAAAAGGCTCCAGGCGTTGCTGCAATATGACAAGATCGTTGCGCCTTTTGACGGTGTGGTGACCCGGAGGCTGGTCAACCCCGGCGACCTGGTGCAGGCGGCGACCTCCACCCGCACGGCCCCGCTGTTCAGCTTGCAGAAACTCGACACGGTGCGGGTGTTCGCCGATGTGCCGGAGGCGAGCGCTGCGGGCATCCGCCCCGGCCTGCCGGCCGATGTCACGCTCTACGGGCCCGCCGGAGTCACGGTCCACGGCACCGTCACCCGCATCGCGAATGCGATCGATTCTGCAACACGCACGATGCGGGTCGAAATCGACCTGCCGAACCCCGGGGAGAAGCTGCTGCCGGGGATGTATGCGCAGGTGACGCTGGGGCCGGAGCCGCAACAGGTGGACCCACCCAAACGGCCAGGGAAGGAAGACAAGACGTGAGACGACGCTTCCGCTGGTACATGGGGCTGACGGCATTTCTTCCGCTGTCCGTGAGTGGCTGCGCGGACCTGTCGAGCCTGCCGCTTTCGCCTCCATCGGTTGCGCCAGCCACTCAGCCCGCCGCTTCCCTGAAAGTCGACGCATCGCAAATTCCGCCGATGTACCGGCGCCTCCTGGCGGTCGACTTGCCGGCAGTCGTTCGTGTCGCCATGGCGCGCAACCTCGATATCCAGGAGGCGCTGCAGCGCGTCGAAGCTTCGCGCGGCGCGTACGAGAGCAGCGTTGGGGCGATCTTTCCCTCTATTACTCCGAACGTCACCGCGCTCGGCATCGAGGGAGCAATCTCAAACCCCATTGGCGGTATCGAGCTGGCGACCAAGACCTTCATTCCGGCGGCGGTCGCGATACAGTGGATCATCAACCCAGGGCAGGTGGCGTACGACATTGTCGCGTCGAAACGGCGGCTTGAGGCTTCGGCGCAGCAAGAGCAGGCGGTGGTGCTGGAAACGGCGCGCGTGGCGGCGGTACAGTATTACGATCTCGTGCTGGCCCAGGCGCATGTTTCCGTGGCCCGGCAGACGATGAACGAGGCCGAGGAGTTACTGCGCATCGAACGCCTGCGGTTAAAGACCGGCACCGGATTGCCAGCGGACGAACTGCGGGCCGAGGCCGCGCTGGCCGGCGCGCGGCAGGATCTGCTGACCGCGGTGAAAGGCTTCTACGATGCATCGGTCACCCTGACGGTCACGCTGCATCTCGATTCGACCGTCATGCTGGCGCCGCAGGCGGGCACCATGAAGCAGACGACGCTCGTTCGCGAGGATCTGCCCATCGACGACATGCTCGTCACCGCCGTGCGCTACCGGCCCGACCTCGAAGCGGTTCGTACGCTGTGGGCGGCCGCACAGGCCGACCAAGGCGCCACAGTCTGGGGCGGAGTGGGACCGCAGGTCCAGGCGGCGCGCACCTTTCTGACGCCACCGCCGGCCCACGCGATAGTCGATACCATGTACCGGCAGCAGAAATACGTGGCGACCGGTGGCTTCAACTGGAGCGCCGCGACTTTCGGGAGGATCAAGAGCGCGGTCGCCAACGTGAAGATTGCCGAGCTCGACTTGGACCGCGAGTTGGATCAGGTCGGTTCGGCCGTGGTCTCGGCGCACCAGGCCAGTCTCACGGCGGCGAAGCTCATCCCGATCGCCAGGCAGCAGGTCACGTCGGCTGAAGAGGCACTGCGCTTGACGAAGGAGAATCTAAAGGCCGGCACCGGGCTGACAATCGATGTGCTGCAGGCGGTGGACACCGCCGAGCAGGCCCAGCTTCGCTACGCAACCGCGATAATAGGCTACAATCAGTCCCAGATCAATCTGCTGGCCGCGCTGGGCCTGGCGTCAACGGCGGAGTGATCTGAGGAAAGCGCCGAAGACGGACAGCTATGAATTCGGCTTCCTCCCGCCCCGCTTTTTCAATCAGGTCCGCGGACGCGTTCGTTAGGTTTCATAAGGCCGGTCAGACGAAAATGTACGCGGCGGAGCAATAGTAGGCCACGGAGCGGCGGCATAACGCGGTCGCGCGTGGCGGAGTAAAACCCGGCCACTTTCGAGGCCGACCCTTTTCGAAGTCTGATTCGAAG
>QHBR01000074.1 GCA_003244015.1 Hyphomicrobiales bacterium
GGTATTTTTCGAGATGCCCTCAATGCAGCTCACCGTCGATACCAGCTGGTGGACAAGGTATCGCAGCCGCGACTTTAACCCCGATCTTGACCCGTCGCATATTTTTCCGCAGGCGGTCCCGACCTTGAACAGTGGACAGCACACGGCAATCCCCCGGAACGATAACGACACAACGAATGGCACGCAAATCCAGGCCATCGCCAACACGGCGGCATTCCATTTCGGTTTTATCGAGCAAGGGGGCACCAGCATCTACCCGACCTTGGCGCTGAGGGTCACCGACAAAGTGGTCTTGCGAATCCTTCTCAGCATCGGCCCGAGCGAGACCATGCACTTCCAGACTTGGCACGGCAAGGCTGGCAACGCGGTTCAGCCTCCTTTTAATGTGACATTTGGCGGTCTCACGTTTCCGGACCTCACCGACGGCGGGGAGGACTTCCAGCCCAATTTGATCATGCCCGAGCCATGCCCGTTCCTCAGCCGGAAGTTTCCGGCCGTTTCGATCATTCGCCCGGTCTCAATCTCGAAAAATATTTTCGGGGCGCGGGTGGTTGTAAAAGCTTTCAAGGATGACGGGCTGTTCATCGGCCAACACCCAGAGTTCTTTAAGGTGGTAGGCGAGCTGGCAGAGGAAGCAGATGAGGCTCCTGGGAGCGATGGGGACTAGCTGAGAAGCGCAGGTGGCCGTGCCGGTCGCGGCCATCATGTCTCTATTCGCATCTGTGAAGCCTTGGGTTGCCGCGATAAGCGTTCGCGCGCCAGTCCTGGGACGCAATTTTATTTCGTTAAAGCGGCAAGCAGCTTGCGCGAGGTCTCGATCGCCGCGCGATCGGCGACCCCGTCAACGAGCGCTGACCTAACGCGACTCAACATCATGCCGGCCGCGCGAGGCGGCGTACTCTGATCTCTTCTTCGGACTGGCGCACTTTCGCGAGATCGCGGGCAGCCTGCATCCAAAGCCACATGCCGGCGCCGCCGCCGAACGCATCTCGAAGCTTAGGGCCATTTCCGGTGTCGCCGCGCTTCTGCCGTTGATGCCATTGTAAAGCTGCTGGCGCGTGAACCCGATCGCTTTCGCGGCTTCAGCGTCGCTCAACCCAAGCTCCTTAAGATTCGCTTCGACCACTTCCCCAGAGTGCGCAGGGTTTTTCCTTCGCATGGCGGCCTCCTTCAAGGAGTGTCGATCAAATTGAGATCGCTCGCGCGCGCATCGGCGAACCGGAAAATGACCCGCCAATCCGTGCGCGCCGTAACGGCCCAATAGGGGCCCGCGCCAGCCGCGAACCCAACGGCACGTTAATAAATTAACGAGATTGAGGCGCACGGTTGCCGAATTGCCTTCGCATGGGTTCATGCGATAATACCATCGCGTTGAAACCTGGGACCGTAGAGAAGTCGCACCGGCGGGAAATCGGCGATGAATTGCCGGGAATGGCGAACCAAGTCGCGCGCCGCCGATGCGCCGGGGGACGCAGCCGATGCGAACCGGTCATGGACGATTGCCGGGGTGTACGCCGGCGGCCGAAAATCAATTTGGCGGCTTACGGCAATCCCCAGGGCTGACATAAACACTGTTAAAGAACGTCGCGGCCGGCGCCGCTAAGACGGCTCGCTATCCGGAAGCCAAGAAGTAAGGAGCGCGAAACCGTTGGTACTCGAAGGCGTAAAGCTATTTCGACCGAAGAAATTCGCCGACGCGCGCGGATTTTTTTGCGAAACTTTCAACGCGCAGACTTACGCGGAGGCTGGCGTCGCTTGTGTTTTCGTCCAGGACAACCAGTCCTTGTCGCGAAAAGCCGGAACGATCCGGGGCCTGCATTTTCAGCGCCCTCCGGCGGCCCAGGCCAAATTGGTCCGGGTCGTGCGCGGCGCGATCTTTGACGTCGCGGTCGATCTGCGAAGCGGCAGTCCGAGTTACGGTCGCTGGTGTTCCGCGACGTTGACGGGTGATGGCGGCGAACAGATTTTCGTGCCGTCCGGCTTCGCGCATGGCTTTTGCACGCTTGAACAAGATACCGAGGTCGCCTACAAGGTCGATTGCTTCTACTCGCCGTCATGCGACGCTGGCTTGCGTTGGGACGATCCCGACTTGGCGATCGCGTGGCCTGTCCTCCCCGTTGACGCGGCGATTTCCGACAAGGACGCGGTCCTTCCTTTTTTTAAGAATTTTGTTTCGCCCTACGGCACGTGAGACCGCTATGAACAGACGATTCATGATCACGGGAGGCGCGGGCTTCATCGGATCGGCGGTGGTGCGCCACCTGATCGAGACGAGTGCGCGTGAAGTCTGCGTCGTCGACAAGCTGACTTACGCCGGAAATCTCGATAATCTCGCCAGCGTTGCAGGCGAACCGCGTTTTCGATTCAAGCAGGCGGACATTTGCGACGCGCGCGCGATGCGGCAAATCTGCGAGAGTTTTCGCCCCGATACGATCATGCATCTTGCCGCGGAAAGCCATGTCGACCGGTCTATCGACGGGCCCGGCACCTTCGTCGAAACCAATGTCATGGGAACTTACGTGCTGCTCCAAAGCGCGCGGGACCATTGGCAAAAGCTTAGCTTGACAGAACAGACGCGGTTTCGCTTCCACCATGTCTCGACCGACGAAGTTTTCGGGTCGCTTGGCCCGGATGGGTTATTTCAAGAAACTAGTCCCTATCAGCCGAATTCGCCCTATTCCGCGTCAAAGGCCGCCTCCGACCATTTGGCGCGGGCGTGGCATCATACATATGGCATGCCAGTGGTTGTCTCGAATTGTTCCAACAATTATGGGCCCTATCATTTTCCCGAAAAGCTCGTCCCGCTGACCATTCTTAACGCGCTTGAGGGCAAGCCCATCCCCGTTTACGGGGACGGCGGCAATGTTCGCGATTGGCTCTATGTCGAGGATCATGCCAGGGCGCTGGTCCAAATCGCTCTCCTCGGGCAGCCCGGCGAAAGCTATAATGTCGGCGGCGCGAGCGAAACAACCAATCTCGAAGCCGTGCGCCGCATCTGCCGGCTGATGGATGAAATGGCGCCGGACAAGGCGCGTGGATCGCACGAGCGCTTGATCGTCAATGTGACCGACCGGCCGGGGCACGACCGGCGCTATGCAATCGATGCGGGTAAGATTAAACGCGAACTCGGGTGGGAGCCGCGCGAAACCTTCGACACCGGTTTGCGCAAAACGATTCGGTGGTATCTCGACAATCCACATTGGTGGCAACGGATCCGTTCCGGCGTCTATCGGGGCGAACGGCTTGGAACCGTGGCATGAACAGGCCGATCCTCGTTTTTGGCGCCGCGGGTCAGCTTGGGCACGAAGTGATGGCGCTCGCCAGAGCACGCGATATCGAGGCGGCGGGTTGCAATCGCGCAAAAGCCGACGTCACGGACTTCGCCTCCGTCAAGGCCGCGGTCCTCGCCGTTAAACCGCGTCTTGTTCTCAATGCGGCCGCCTATACCGCCGTGGATAGAGCGGAAACCGAGCCGGAGGCGGCATACGCCGCCAATGCCGTGGGCGCGGAATCGATTGCCCGCGCGGCCGCAGTGGCGCAGGTGCCGGTCATCCAAATATCGACGGATTATGTTTTCGACGGCACGAAAACCGGCGCCTACGTAGAGACCGATCCGATCGCGCCGCTTGGCGTTTACGGCACGACGAAGGCCGCGGGCGAAGCCCTGGTCCGGCAAGCAAACCCGCGCCATTTCATCCTGCGCACTTCCTGGGTCTATGGCCGGTTCGGCGCGAATTTTCTCAAAACGATCCTGCGCCTCTCACGCACGCGCGACGAACTGCCTATCGTCGCCGATCAGCATGGTTGCCCGACCGCGACGGAAGACCTCGCGGAAGCCGTCTTTGCAATCGATCGCGCATTGGCCCGCGGCATCGGGGCCCCTGGAACATATCATTTCGCGGGCGATGGCGCCACGACGTGGCACAGGTTCGCCAGCGCCATCGTCGAAGCCCAGGCGCAAGCGACCGGGCGGCGGCCGAAGATTTCGGCGATCGCGACTGCGGACTATAAAACCCCCGCCCGGCGGCCCGCCAATTCCGAACTCGACAGCAGCCTGTTTGCGTCCGTCTTCGGCGTTCGCGCGCGCCCTTGGCCGACACGTGCGCGGGAGACGGTCGAAATGCTTCTCGAGGAAGCACGAGCCGAAACATGAAGGGCATCATTCTCGCGGGCGGTTCTGGAACCAGGCTCTATCCCCTGACATTGGTAATTTCCAAGCAATTATTGCCGGTCTACGACAAGCCGATGATCTA
>QHBR01000027.1 GCA_003244015.1 Hyphomicrobiales bacterium
GGCCTGTCCTCAATTAGAGGATTGAACGAAGCCGCTGCCGCGGCGTGATCTGCGAGGTCGCATAGGCGGCCTCCTGCCTGAGAGGATGTGGGTGTTGCAGCCCACCCCTCAGACAGGAGGTTTCCAGATGGCCACGATGAGCCCTTTGCGTCGTCGCATGATCGAGGACATGACCGTCCGTAATTTATCGCCGGCGACGCAGCGATCCTATATCAGCGCGGTTTCGAAGTTCAGCCGCTATTTCGGCCGATCGCCTGACCAGTTGGAGCTGGAAGACGTCCGTGCCTTCCAGGTGCACCTGGTCTCGACCGGCATCTCGTGGCCGGCCTTAAACCAGATCGTCTGTGCGCTACGGTTTTTCTACGGCGTCACGCTTGGCGAGGCGCTCATCCCGGAACGCATTCCCTACGCGCGAGAACCCCTCAAGCTACCGGTGGTGCTGAGTGCCGACGAAGTCGTGCAGTTCCTGGAGGCCGTGTCGAGCCTGAAGAGCCGCGCCGCGCTCACCACCGCCTATGCTGCCGGGCTCAGGGCCTCCGAGGTCGCGGGATTGCGGATCGAGGATATCGACAGCGCCCGCGGCGTCATCCAGGTGCGCCACGGCAAGGGCGCGAAGGATCGTAACGTGATGCTGTCGCCCCAGCTGCTGGGCATCCTGCGCACCTACTGGCGGCTCGCCCGACCGCGGCTTTATCTATTCCCCGGTCGTGACGAAGATCATCCGATCGATCAGACCGTGTTGCACGCCGCCTGCCGGTCGGCGGCGAAGGCGGCTGGCCTCACCAAGCGCGTCACGCTGCACACGTTGCGCCACAGCTTCGCGACGCATCTTCTGGAGAACGGAACCGACATCCGGATCATCCAGGTCTTGCTCGGGCACAATAATTTGTCGTCGACGGCGCGCTATACGCAGGTCGCCACCCATACGATCCGGGCGACGCAGAGCCCGCTCGATCGATTGTCGCTGGAGGTGACGCCGCCTGGATGATGCGGGTCATGGCCCGCCCCAACCGGCCCGCGATCGAGATTTCCGATATTCTGCGCCAGCATGGCGATGCCTATCGTCGTGACCATGCCGGTCATCTCGGCCGTGTCGAGCGGCGCGTGATGAGCGCCATTGTTGCGTGTCGAACCGAGGCGCTCGGCGGCCACCTCGAGGCTTGCGACGACTGCGGCCTGACACGCATCGCCTATAATTCCTGCCGCAATCGGCACTGTCCGAAGTGTCAGGGGCGAGCCAGGGCCGAATGGCTCGCCGCACGTCAGGCCGACCTGCTGCCGATTCCCTATTTCCACCTCGTCTTTACACTTCCCACGCCGGTCGCCGCGATCGCTTTTCAGAACAAGGCCATCGTTTATGCGATCCTGTTCAAGGCCGCAGCAGAAGCCATCTCGACGCTCGCCGCCAATCCGAGACGGCTCGGCGCCGAGGTCGGCGGTGTCGCCGTCCTCCATACCTGGGGACAGGCGCTGACGCATCATCCCCACATCCACTGCGTCGTGCCGGGCGGCGGCCTCTCACCCGATGGGACGCGCTGGATCGCCAGCCGGCCGAACTTCTTCCTGGCCGTCAAACCGCTCGCCCGGCTGTTTCGCGCAGCTTTTCTCAAACGTCTGACGGCTGCCTTCAATGCCGGCGCCTTGCATTTCTTCGGCGATCTCGCATTCTTGGCTAGGCCCGACGCTTTCGCTGGTTGCATCACCGCCACGCGACGCATCAACTGGGTCGTCTACGCCAAGAGACCGTTCGGCGGACCCGCGCAGGTCTTGGCTTATCTTGGCCGCTACACCCATCGCGTCGCGATCGCCAACAGCCGGATCATCGCTCTCGACGATCATCATGTCGCCTTCAACTGGAAGGACTACCGCCAAAACGGCGCGACAAAAATCATGAGGCTCAAGCCCGACGAGTTCATTCGCCGCTTCCTGCTTCACACGCTGCCCGACGGCTTCCACCGCATCCGCCACTTCGGCTTTATGGCAAACCGTCATCGCGCCGCCAAGCTCGCCCTTTGCCGCTTCCTTCTCGAACGTGAGCAGGCCACGACAAACAGCGTCGCGCCGCCGCCCGTGAGTTCGGACCCTCAGACGCCAGCGGAGCATCCTGCCTGTCCCGATTGCGGCGGCGTCATGCGCATCATCGCGCGCGTTCCGCACAGCTTCGATCGCAGCAGTTCTCGAACGTCACCGTTTCGGTGCGACACATCATGAGCCCAGTCATGTCATGCACGACGATAAGCACGCCGCATCTCAGACCAGTCGCCTCGATCATCGCAGACGGTGTGCTGCCGCGCGGCGCGACAACCATCGTTCGACGCAACGGATCGTCCATCGCCATCCGCAAAGCCCCTCAAATCGCAACTCTCCGCCGCTATGCACATCTCGTGTCGCCGCCTCACGCACCGAGCCAGCAAATCGCGCCTTGCAATCTCCAACAATCCCCATAGCGCGCGCCCCGCAGAACCTCACGCGCCTTCGTTCAATCCGGCTTCAATGAGGTCGCGTAACAGCGGCTGCCCGTCCTCGCGTCAGCGCGACCTCACAGAACCCTCCAGATTCCCAAGCAGATTATCGCGTGATTCATAGGCGGTCAGCTGATTCGGAGCTGACAGATGCGCCGCTACGCCCTTCGGGACGATCAATGGGACAGGATCAAGGATATTTTGCCCGGACGTGAAGGGCATGTGGGGGTAACGGCCAAGGACAATCGGCTGTTTGTAGAAGCGGTGATCTACCGCTATCGGGCCGGCATCCCTTGGCGGGACTTGCCCGAACGCTTTGGCGGCCCGATCAAGATACATACGCGCTTCTCGCGCTGGGCCAAGAGCGGCGTGTGGAAGAAGCTGTTTGAAATGCTGGCGAGCGATGCGGATAATGAGTACGCCATGATCGACAGCACGATCGTGCGGGCGCATCAGCACAGTGCCGGCGCCCAAAAAAAGACGGCGAAGACCAGGCGATCGGGCGCAGCAAAGGCGGATTGAGCACCAAAATCCACGCCATGGTGGACGCGTTGGGCAATCCCACTGCATTTTTCCTGACGCCCGGCCAAGCCCACGACTTGGAAGGAGCCGATGCGCTCCTGCCTCAGATGCAGGCCGATGCCCTGCTGGCGGATAAAGCTTTCGATGCCGACGAGCGCGTGATCGAACCCTTGCTTGCGGTAGGAAAAAAGTTCGTCATCCCACCCAGGAGCAATCGAAAAGTCCAGCGCATCTTTGACAGGGAGATGTACAAGGCGCGCCACCTGATGGAGAACTTCTTCTGCAAGCTCAAGCAATACCGCGCCATCGCCACCCGCTACGACAAAACCGCCAGAAATTTCCTCGCCGCAATCCACCTCGCGGCTGCTATCATCTGCCTCAATTGAGGACAGGCCCTAGACAGGGTTTTGCTGATTTGCCCGTCAGGCTGAATCACCCCCGTCATTCCGGGGCGCGCGCCAGCGCGAGCCCGGAATCCATAA
>QHBR01000152.1 GCA_003244015.1 Hyphomicrobiales bacterium
AGTTAGAGTCGATCCACTAGTGAGGAAGTGGGAAACATAATATGGAACATAACATGGTTCACAAACACGCGGTGCATACGGCGGGCGCGCAAGTCGCCGCGCCGCAATCGACGCAAGCCGCGGCCGCCCAAGCGCCAACGGTGGACACGCCTCCGGCGCAGCGTCCCGCCGTGGCGTATGCGGCGCAAAACCCGCAACCGGGGTAGAACATAACATGGACAAAGACGCTTGGCTGCTTTTGGCGCTATTTATAATTGGGCTAGTTGCCTTAATCGGTTTCTTTGTCACCAAGAGCACAAACCTTGGGGGGTTCGGACGTTTTTCAACAAGTGCGTTCCTCTTATTGCTTGTCCTCATCATTTCGTCGCTACTGTTCGCGGCTAGATGTCTGGATCTGCACATCCTATCGAATATTCTGTTCGCAATCATTGGCTTTGCCGGTGGCTTGTTTACCGGAAGGGATGGTTCCACGGGTAAGCCTATACCTCCCCCAAATCCTGCCCATCAAAGGGGGAGCGCCGAGTCTCCGGCCAAGAGTGATTAAGCGGCACTGGTGGCCAGAGATAGCAACAACTGGATCTTGGGGCGAGGTCGCGGCGTTTCGTGGAGATATTGCGCAGAGATCATTGGGAAATCTGATCCAGACGCGCTGCGAAACGGGGGCGCCGTGAACGCGGAAATGAACGAGGCGAGAGAGGCGCTGGAACGCGTTTTCGGCTTTGCCAGCTTCCGTCCAGGACAAGAAGAAATTCTCGAAGCCGTGTTCGCGGGGGAAAATATTCTCGCGGTCATGCCGACGGGATCAGGCAAATCGCTGTGTTATCAATTGCCCGCGATCGTGCGCAAGGGGCTCACCATTGTCGTCTCGCCACTGATCGCCTTGATGCGCGATCAGGTGCAGCAATTGCAGGTCCGTGGAATAGCCGCCGCCGCATTGAACTCGTCGAACAGCGGCGAAGATAATGCGGCAATAGAGGCGGGCCTGCGGCGCAATTGCTATCGCCTCGTCTATGTCGCGCCAGAACGCCTCGTGCGTCCGGATACGCCCGCCCTTCTTAGCGAGGCGGGAGCGAATGTCTTCGCCATCGACGAGGCCCATTGCGTCTCGCAATGGGGGCACGATTTCCGGCCCGAATATCTCGGCCTCGCGCAAGCGGCGCAGGCGATCGGCAATCTTCAACTCATCGCGGTGACGGCCACCGCCGACGCGCCAACCCGCGCGGACATCGCCGGCAAGTTGTTTTCCGCCCAGCCGCGCGTTTTCGTCCGGTCCTTCGACCGGCCGAACATCCATCTCGCCATGCGGCGCAAGGCCAATGCCACGCGGCAAATCGAAACGATGATCGCACGTCACAAGCGTCAAAGCGGCATTGTCTATTGCGGCTCGCGCAAGGGCGTCGAGAAGCTCGCGGAAACCCTGAGCGGGAAGGGCATTCCGGCGCTCGCCTACCATGCCGGCATCGAAGCGGGATTAAGATCGGTTCGCCAGGACGAATTTCTGCGCAACGACGGAACCGTCATTGTCGCCACGATCGCCTTCGGCATGGGGATCGACAAACCCAATGTCCGCTTTGTCTGCCACGCCGACCTGCCGCAAAGCATCGAAGCCTATTATCAGGAAATCGGCCGCGCCGGCCGCGACGGCCTGCCGGCGGACACCCTGACCTTGTTCAGCGACAGCGACATCAGGTTACGCGAGCGGCAAATATCCGACAGCGTCGCGCCGCAAGATCGCAAGCGGATCGAAAAGCGAAAGCTCAACGCCTTGATTGCCTTGTGCGAATCCCCGCGGTGCCGCCGCCAGACATTGCTCGCCGCTTTCGGGGAGGCCTCGAAGCCTTGCGGCAATTGCGATATTTGCGATGGGAAATGGCCGCTCTTCAGCGGCGCGATCCCGGCGCAAAAGATCATGTCCGCGATCCGCCGCACCTCCGGGCGATTTTTTCCGGGCCACCTCGCCAATCTCCTCGTCGGCCAAGCAAGCGACGCAATCCGGCGGCATGGCCACGATCTCCTGCCGACATTCGGCGTCGGCAAAGAGTTCAATCCGGCCGAATGGCGCAGCATTTTTTACCAGCTTCACGCCGCGGATCTGATCGCTCAAGATCCAGAAGATCGCGATCGTTGGATTATCACTGGGACGGGACGTGCCGTGCTCTCGGGCGAGGCGCCTTTGACGCTGCGCGGCGACATTACTTTGTCAAGCGTGCGCAAGGCGGCCGTGCGGCAAAGCTTGGACGAAATCGAGGTTGCGCAGGCGAGGGATTCGGTGCTTCCGCGCGAGGCTTTCGCGCCGGTCAAACCGGGGATCTTGGCACCGCCGCTGACGGCCCGGCAAAACAGTCTGTTCGTCGCGCTCAAGGCCAAACGCCTCGAAATCGCCAGGAAGCAAAAGCTGGCCGCCTTCGTCGTATTCCATGACAGCGTCTTGGTCGAGATGGCCCTGGTGCGTCCCAAGACCGGCGAGGAATTGCTGCTTATTCCCGGCGTCGGACCAGCCAAGGCCGCACGGTTTGGCGCGATCTTCCTCGCGGTCATCGCAAATCATGGCGACGATTCATGAGCATCGTTGCGTTTCAAGCAAAGCCGTGGGGAGCGGCACGCAAGACGGTGCGCGCCAGCGTGCTTGCTCTCCTTTATCTCGTAGCTCCTATTGCCGCGCAAGCCGAACCGCCCCTGCCGCCGCCAATCATTTCGCAAGGCGCGCGCGTTTTGCCGGCGCTGGCCAGCCATGGCATGGTCGTCGCGCAAGAAGGGACGGCGGCAAAAATCGGCGTCGACATCCTCCGTCGCGGCGGCAACGCGGTCGATGCCGCGGTCGCCGTCGGGTTTGCGCTTGCGGTGACATTGCCGCGTGCGGGAAACCTCGGCGGCGGCGGCTTCATGCTCGTCTATCTTACCAAGGAGAAGAAAACCGTCGCCATCGACTACCGCGAAGCCGCGCCGGCCGATACGCCGCGCGAGGTCTTTCTCGACGAGACGGGCGAGGCGGTCGCCGCGAAATCGCGGGATAGCGGCCTGGGTGTGGGGGTGCCTGGAACCGTCGCCGGCTTGTCGCTCGCCCTGCGCAATTATGGATCGGGAAAGTTCTCGCTGGCCGAGCTTGTCGCGCCCGCCGTCGCGGTGGCCCGCTCCGGCATTGACGTCGAGGAAGATCTCGCCGATTCGCTTCCGCATGTGCAGGCCCGGCTGAAGCGATGGCCCGCATCAGCCCGGATTTTTCTCCATCCGGATGGAAGCCCGTTGTCGCGCGGAGACAGGCTCGTTCAATCCGATCTTGCTTCGGTGCTCGAGGCGATCGGGCGCGATGGCGAGCGCGCCTTCTACGAGGGTCCGGTGGCGGAAAAAATCGTTGCGAGCGTCCGCGCTGCCGGCGGCCGGATGACGCTGGACGATCTGAAATCCTACCGCGCGGTCGAACGCGCGCCGCTGCATGGGTTCTACCGCGGCCACGAAATCGTTGCGATGCCACCGCCCTCGTCCGGCGGGGTGCATATCATCGAACTCCTCAATGTGCTCGAAGGATTTCCGCTAGCGGCGCAGGGCGCCAACTCGGCCGCGAACATTTACCTCTTGGCCGAAGCGATGAAATTGGCCTACGCCGATCGCGCCGAATATCTTGGCGATCCCGATCAGGTGCCGGTCCCGGTCAAAGGCCTGATCTCGAAAGCCTATGCGGAGCGCTTGCGCGCGGAAATTTCGCTCGCGCGCGCCAGGCCTTCGGCCGAGATCAAAGCGCTCGATCCCATGCCTTACGAAAGCGATCAGACGACACATTTTTCGATCGTCGACAGCGACGGCAGCGCGGTCGCCAACACTTACACCTTGAATTTTTCCTATGGCCTCGGCCTCGTCGCCGAGGGAACCGGCATTCTTCTCAATAACGAGCTCGACGATTTCGCGGCAAAACCAGGCGCTCCAAATGCCTATGGACTCGTCGGCGGCGCCGCCAATGCGCCGGGGCCACGCAAGCGGCCGTTGTCCTCGATGGCGCCCACATTAGTCTTTCGCGCCGGCGAACTCGAACTTGTCACCGGCTCGCCAGGCGGTTCGCGGATCATCACGATCGTCACGGAAATCATTCTCGACATCGTCGATTTCGGCATGAACATCGCGGAGGCGACCGAGGCGGTGCGAATCCACCACCAATGGTTGCCGGATGAATTGCAGGTCGAGCGCGGTCTTAATCCCGATACGATCCGGCTGCTTGAAGCACTGGGCCACAAGGTCGCGGTTCACGATGCCTGGGGCTCGGCCCAGAGTATTTTTCGCGAAAACGGCGTGTTTACGGGCGCCGCCGACACAAGGCAACGGGGCACCTTGGCCACCGGATATTGAGGCCAGGTCGCGTCACGCGGCGCTCGCCGGCGGGCGGTTTCGTGCTGCTCGCCAGGCAGGATGTAACTCTATGGCCGAAGATACCACCGGTAAATCGACGCCCGCCGCCTATTTGGCGGGCCATGGCTTTGCTTACCACGGGGATGTTCCATCGCGATGACGAGAGCCGATTGGTCGCTCCGGCAGCTCCCCACCTGTCTCTTTCCTCAAATCTGGCGGAGCGACGAAGCAATACGCTCGCCGTCCCTGGCTCTGGAGGGCTTCGCTTCCTCTCGCCTTTGCGGCTACGTCGAACCTCGCGCCGGGCGCTCCGTTTTCGCCGTTGACGCCGCTCTCGGCCCGCTCCCAATGACGGCGTCCCGTCGAGGACATCGCTTGGGACACTTAAGCCGATTCGTACCCCATGTCTAGAAAATAATGGGGCGAATGCGCCTTATTGGCGCGTGGCCAGAACGTGACTAAAACGTGTATCAGGGGGATAATCCCCTTTAATTTTGATGATTGATTTTGATCCGTTCACGAGCGGAGCAAGTCAGTACGAGCCATCAAAGCAAATTTTAGTAGACTACCTGGCACGGAGCTTTGGGTCAGAAAGTGATGTGATGCCCAACCGGCCGAGAGCCTGGTTAACGCCGTAGCGTCATTCACCATGAGTCGCTGGGGCCTGCCAAGACAGAAGTAAAAGCTGCGCTTCTAGTTTATATTACAATACTGGAACGGTTTCTAGCCATCGCCCACGTTATTCATCATTAGACCGGAGGTGCAAGCGATGGTATTGCTGCAGGCGCGTTTGCTAATATCTTCCCAAGGAGACTCCCATGTTCACACGACAAGATGGTTTGAAATTGGCGCTCGCCGCCACGGTGGCGGCCGGTACAAAGCCGGGCCTCGTTTTGCCCGCCCGCGCGGCCGAACCCCTCTTCAAAGTGCCGCCGCTCGGCTATGGTTACGACGCGCTCGAGCCCTATATCGACACGATGACAATGACGATCCATCATGACCGTCATCACGGGGCCTATGTCGCGGCCTTGAACGGGCTCGTCGAAAAATATCCGGACCTCGCCGCCAAAACGCCTGTCGAACTTCTCTCCGATCTTTCCATGGTGCCGGAAGCGGTCCGCGAGCCGGTGCGCAACAACCTCGGCGGCCATTGGAACCACTCCTTTTTTTGGGCGCTGATGCCGCCGGGCGGCGCCAAAGAGCCGAGCGGAGACCTAAAATCCGCGATCGACTCGTCGTTCGGCTCCACCGCCAATTTGACCGGGAAAGTCAACGCCGCGGGACTGTCGCGTTTCGGCTCCGGCTGGGCGTGGCTCGTCGTCGATAAGAATGGCAAGCTCGATGTCATCTCGACTCCCAATCAGGATACGCCGCTCGAAAAAGGCGTTCAGCGCGTCGTGCTCGGCGTCGATGTGTGGGAGCACGCCTATTATCTCAAATATCAGAACAAGCGGGCCGATTATCTCGCGGCGTGGTGGAATACGGTCAATTGGGACAGGGCGGCGGCGAATTTCGCCAAGCCCGCCTGACCGTTTCGCGGATCATCATCGTGGCATCCCTTTTCTCCTATGCTGGCGCGATCTGGTGGAGCGTTGCCGTAGCCCTGTTCTGCGCGAGCCTCGGCTGCGGACTCGCGCAACCTCTTGTGCAGCGCCGGCGCGCGACGCGCAAGGATCGGCCGCCCATCTCGGCGATTATTCCGATAAAACTTCTCGATCCCGGATTCGAGACCGCGCAAGCCTCGATGTTTGCCCAAGACTATCCCGCCTACGAGGTCTTGATCGGCGTCGCCGAACACGAGTCTCCCGCGCTCGACGCGGCGCGCCGAATCGCGGCCTCCCATCCTGAGGTTTCGTGCCGTTTTCTGCGTTCGGCGGGCACGGCGGCGGTCAGCCCAAAACTCAATAATCTCGCGCCGCCGCTCGCCGCCGCTCGCCATGATCTCGTCTTCGCCAAGGATTCGAATATCACGCTCGACCCCGGCGCCATGGACGCTTTCGTGCATAATTTTACGGACGGCGTCGGGCTCGTCGTCGGCGTGCCGGTCGCGGTGCGCGCAAAAAATTTCGCCGGCCGGATCGAGGCCTATTCGATAAATGGCCATGCGCGGATCTTGCTGGGCGCCTCGGCGCTAGGCCATGGCTTTGGCGTCGGCAAGGCAATGCTTTTCCGGCGCTGCGACCTCGCCCGCGCTGGCGGCATCGAGGTCTTAAGCGATACGCTTGCCGAGGACACCGCTATTTCGCGGGAACTCGCGCGGCAAGGCCTAAGAACCGTATTTTCGCATCGAACCGTCGCCCAGGAAACCGGCGCGCGAAGTTTCGCCCAAATCTACGAGCGGCAGCTACGTTGGAGCGTGATCAGACGAAAAAATGAGCGCCTCACTTTCCCCATGGAACCGCTGGCGAGCCCGCTTCCGGCGGCAGTCGCGGGCGCGTTCGCGGCGCCGCTTGTTTCCTATCCCTCGTGGTTCGGATTCTCCTTGACCTTGCTTTTGTGGTTCTGCGCCGAGACGGGCTTTTCGCTTTGCAAAGGGTGGGAGGTTTCGCCATGGTCGCCGCTTGCTTTTTTGGGGCGGGAAATTCTTGCGCTCGTGGCGTGGCTGCGCGCCTTCACCACCCATGAGGTCGTATGGGCGGAGGTTCGCTTCGATGCACGCCAAGGCGCCCGCACTGCGTCGCGGGAGGCCGTACAAAGTCACGAAATTGGCGAGCGCCCGGCTGACGCCTCTGCTTCGAGAGCGCCAAGAAACGAAAGGAGCGGCCAAGCCGCCGCCCTATCCGAAAAGACGCGGCGCGTTTGAAACCGTGGGGATCGCGTAGACCACGAGTTGAGGCCATTGACCGGCTTTGTTTTCGGCGGCCGCGAACACGGCGGGAACGACGAATATCCGTGACTCAACGTACCGCTTCCACGCGGATACTTGCGGCGGCTTCGAGCCGTGGATATCTGTCCTTGCCGCGCGGCTTTCATTTCTGGCGCGGGCTGTCGTAGCAGGCGCTGGGCAGGCTTGGCACGTTGAATTTGACCGGGTCGCCGCATTTGTCGCATCCGGCGGCAAGGAGGCAACAAATAACGCTGGCTAAGGTCAAAACGATACGGCGCATGTCTTCTCCCCGTCGGGTTTTGCATTTAATCTGCAAAGGAGGCGGTCGACTTGATCCAAAGTGTCGATCACGAGGATGGCTCCCGAAAATCAGGTTTTCGTCGCATCCCACCATTCCGGCGCGCCGAGGCGAACCGATCCATTCAAGTTTCAACTCTTGGATACAGGCATATTGAGCCTGAGGTGCAACTCGCGCAATTGCTTCGGCGTCGCCGTGGAAGGCGCGCCCATGAGCAGATCCTCGGCACGCTGGTTCATCGGAAACAGCACGACCTCGCGCAAATTTTCCTCGCCCGCGAGCAGCATGACGATGCGGTCGAGACCCGGCGCGATCCCGCCGTGCGGCGGCGCGCCATATTGCAACGCGCGATACATGCCGCCGAATTTTTCGAGAAGCACATCTTCGCCATAGCCGGCGAGCGCGAACGCCTTCTTCATGATGTCGGGGCGATGGTTGCGGATCGCGCCGGAGGAAAGCTCGACGCCGTTGCAGACGATGTCATATTGAAAAGCTTTGATGCCGAGAATTGTCTTTTCATCGGCGGGATCGAGCTCGAAAAAAGCCTCGGGATCGAAATTCGGCATCGAAAAAGGATTATGCGAAAAGTCGATTTTCTTTTCGTCCTCGTTCCGTTCGTACATCGGAAAATCGACGATCCAGCAGAATTCGAAAACATCCTTTTTCGATAGACCGAGGTTGTGGCCGATTTTGAGCCGGGCGGCACCAGCGAGTTTGGCGGCTTTTTCCTCCTCGTCGCAGGCGAAGAACATTGCGTCGCCTCCCTTTAATTCGAGTTTATTGGCCATAGCCGCTATAACGGAGCGAGGGATATAATTAGCGATTGGACCACGGCCGCTAGGTGCAAAAGAATTCCCCGTCAGCCTTGTTACTCCCTCCAATGCATCAGCATATGTCGGATCGACAGCTGCCAAGGCGTCAATAAATCCAGGTTCGAAAGGCTTATCCTCAAGAATCACATAGCCAAGCCCCGCCGCGCCCTCGCCCTTTGCCCAATCGTTGAGCTTGTCGAAAAAGGAACGAGGCTGGGCGGCTGCGCCAGGCGCCGGAATGGCCCGCACGACACCTCCCGCTCGAACTACATTTTTGAAGGCGTTGAAGGTAATAATGTCACGAGAAAACTCTTGCGTGACATCGGCGATAATCAGCGGATTGCGCAAATCCGGTTTGTCGGAGCCATATTTCAGCATCGCCTCCGCGTAGGGAATCAGTGGAAACCCTTGCGTCACCGGACGGCCGCCGCCAAATTCCTCGAAGACGCCGCGCAGCACCGGCTCGACCGCCGCGAAGACATCCTCTTGCGTGACGAAACTCATCTCGATGTCGAGCTGATAAAATTCGCCGGGGCTGCGGTCGGCGCGCGCGTCCTCGTCGCGAAAGCACGGCGCGATCTGAAAATAGCGGTCGAAGCCCGCCACCATGATCAGCTGCTTGAACTGTTGCGGCGCCTGCGGCAGCGCGTAGAATTTGCCCGGATGCAGGCGGGACGGCACCAGGAAATCGCGCGCGCCTTCGGGACTCGAAGCGGTGAGTATCGGCGTCTGGAACTCGAAAAAGCTTTGGGCCTTCATCCGCGCGCGCAAAGAGTCGATGATTCTTCCGCGAAGCATGATGTTTTGATGCAGCTTCTCGCGGCGCAGATCGAGAAAGCGATAGCGCAGCCGCATGTCTTCCGGATAATTTTGCTCGCCGAACACGGGCATGGGCAATTCGGCGGCGGCTCCCAAAACCTCGATTCCAGTGACATAGACTTCGACGAGGCCGGTGGGCATTTCGGGATTTTCGGTTCCCGCGGGGCGTTTCCGGACCGCGCCGTCGATCCGGACGACCCATTCCGAACGAAGTTTTTCTGCTTGATCGAAAGCCTTCGAATCCGGGTCGACCACGCACTGGGTCACGCCGTAATGATCGCGCAGATCGATGAACAGCACGCCGCCATGATCGCGAATGCGATGGCACCAGCCGGAAAGACGAATCGTTTCGCCTGCCTGCGTTTCCCGCGGGTCGCCGCAGTTATGGGAGCGGTAGCGGTGCATGATAAAGTCGCGAGCTAGAGGCAGAGGGTTTTGCGCGGCCTTGTGGTGTGCGCCAAGCGCGCGGAGAACCGCATGGGAGGCGGCATCTGTCAAGGCGGGCATCAAATGGTGCCCTGGCTACTGTCAACTCTGGGCCTAGGCGCTCCAGTTCATTGCCGAGCTTCCAAAGGGGCTTGACTCGTTCTCAAGATAGGCATATATGAGATCGAGATAGGGTCCATCTTACAAAAGGGGTTGGGAGGTCAATGTCAGATTTTCAGCCGGAAATTCGAATGACAATGCCGACGCAGGTGATCTTGAGCACCTTTGACAGTCGGCCTTCAGAACGCCTGAGTGGGGCTGACATCTTTAAATGCACTGGCATCGGATCAGGTACGATCTATCCGGTGCTAATCCGGCTCGAAAAAGCGGGATGGCTAAAATCCGAAAAGGAAAAAATCGACCCGAGAGAAGTCGGTCGCCCGGCGAGAACGTTCTACCGCCTTACTCCGCAGGGCGCGCGCCGATTCCAGCGCGTGCTCGCAAGTAAGCCGCTTCTTGTCCTTAAGCCGATGCCCGGATAATGGAGAAACCAGATGGGCATCGGTGAGCTTATCGCAACAAGGATAGGTGAGGTTATCGCAACAATTGTCATCGGCATGGCAGGTAGCTTAATTGCTGCCTACATTTATGAGGGTTACACCAAGAAACGCGATAAAGGAGAGTTCAAAGCTGAAAGTGTCGCGTTGCAGATATTCGATTTCGCAATCTCGATGGTACCAGAGGAGAACTGAGCCGAATACTACGATCAGTGGTTAGGCGATCTGCTCTCTCTCGAGACTTCTAGTGAGAGGAATCGTTTCGCCCGCGGACTTCCAAAAGCTGCTTTTATATTACGTACAAAGACGTTAGTGAGTATACCATTTGTCGTAGTAACGAAACAACTTGACAGAGTTGCCAATAAAGGCGGTTTTTTGAATATCTTGATGGGCATAATTACGTTGATGGTGGTTTTATTCCTAGGTTATGTTATGATTAAGTACATTATAAATCCAGTGCAGACCACCTGGTGCTTTGATCAAGATTGGCATCGCGCTTCACTTGCGACACGACCCACTTCCTGGACGACTATAATCACCCGTGGTGACATGGATGGCATGTCGCTACCCTGCGGCTGATGCGCATCCGCAGCAGCTCGCGCGCACCTTCGTGTCGCTTGCGGCGCGGGTGTCTACGACCTCCCGCAACGACAAACGCGACACGTCCTCCCTACACGAGCGGGCCGCTTTGATGCGCGCCATGAAGCCCGATATCGTGGCGCGGGACGCGCGGGAGCCTATAGAAGATGCTCCGCCTTTGCATTATTGAGCCGTTATGACCCTGATTTCCACGCCCGAAGACCTAAGCGCCGTCTGCGAGCGCCTTGCAACCCACCCCTTCGTCACCGTCGATACCGAATTTTTGCGGGAAACGACCTTCTGGCCGCGGCTCTGCATCGTGCAACTCGCGTCGGAAGAAGAAGCCGTGGCTGTCGATGCGATGGCCGAGGGGCTCGATCTTTCGCCCTTTTTCGAGCTGATGGCCGACCAGGGGCCGGTAAAAGTCTTTCATGCGGCTCGGCAAGATATTGAAATTATTTGGAACCTGGCAAAATTGATTCCCGCGCCGCTGTTCGATACCCAGGTTGCCGCGATGGTCTGCGGTTTCGGCGATCAGGTTTCCTATGGCGATCTTGTCCAGACGGTCACGAAAGTCAGGCTCGATAAATCGTCGCGCTTCACGGATTGGTCGCGGCGCCCGCTGTTGCCGGCCCAGTCCGAATATGCGATCGCCGATGTAACCTATTTGCGCGACATCTATAGGTTCCTGCGCGCCAAAGTGGAGGAAACCGGCAGGACCGGCTGGCTGGCCGACGAAATGGCGCTATTAACTTCGCCTTCGACTTATGAACAGCACCCCGAAAACGCTTGGGCGCGGTTCCGCAACCGGGTCCGCAAACCGCGCGATCTCGCGGTCCTCATGGAGGTCGCCGCCTGGCGGGAGGCCGAGGCGCAGACGCGCGACGTTCCCCGCTCGCGGGTTTTGAAGGACGATGTCTTGATCGAACTCGCGCTCGCCGCGCCGAAAACGGCCGAGGCCTTGAGCAATCTGCGCGCCTTTCCGCGCGGGATGGAGCGTTCACGCGCAGGCGCCGGGATTTTGGCGGCGGTCGAGCGCGGCCTCGCGCGGGACCCCAAGACCCTGCCGAAGATAGAGCGCGAGCGCCGAAATGGCGGCAATGGCGCGACGGTCGAGCTTTTGCGCGTGCTCCTGCGCCATGTCAGCGAGTGCCACGGGGTCGCGGCGAAGATGATCGCGACGGTCGACGATCTCGAAGCGATCGCCGCCGACGATCATGCCAAGGTCGCGGCGCTGACCGGCTGGCGGCGCGACCTTTTTGGCGCCAAGGCGCTTGAGCTCAAGCATGGGCGCCTCGCCCTGACCGTCGAGCTGGGCAAAGTCGTCCCGCTCGAATGGCGTGACGCGGCGCCGCTGGAGAACGGCGCTTCGTAAATTGCGTGGCAATACCATCGCTCCTGGACAGTATCGGTGCCTGTCTCGAATTTTAGTCTTTCAAAAAGGGTGGATTTGAGCAGTTCCCTTTCGATCACATGATTCCATGTGATCGTGAAGCGCTCAAGTATCACATCGTCGTCGGTGCACGCTCCAGTCTCGTCTCAGACCGGCTCAAAAACAATACTTGAGCAAACCAAACTTACGGCATTTGCTGAGCGTGCCAATAGAAGTGATCTGCGATCGCCTGCCAGAGGTTGTCTGGCAGGTTCGAGTGACAATGCTGAACAACCTTTGAAATCGGAACATCAAAATCCTTGGCAGAGATATCATGGAACTCCTTCATTTGGGCTTTGTTGAGACCTACCAGATAGTAAACAACACGCGATTTTGCGGCATTTGGGACCTTAAGGAAATCAGAGCATGTCCAATCTCCTGCATCCTTGGCTTGGACCGGTGCGGTCATGGTAAAGACCGCCAAAGCAGACGCTCCAACGACGGATAAGATCACTGGCGCTTTCTTGATCATCTCATTCCTCCCTTTGCGACGGATAAAATTTTTGCAACCGTTTGCGGGCGACAGGCTATATAGTTTGCGACCTGAGATCAAGTTGACTTGGTTTGGATCAGGGGTGCCAGGTGCCGCGCACTCTCGTCGCCATCACCTTGCCGGTCTTTGAGAGAGGCAAAAGGCGATGGCGCATTGCGAAAAGGCGTAGATGGAACCAGCGGTCGTGCCGCTTGACCCTTGCTATCGCAAGCGAAGTCCCTCGCTCGAAGTTCACTCCGCTATGCTGATCGCCGGCTCGCGTCCGATCAGACGCCCGAGCTGCTTCAAACGATTTTGCAGCCGTTCGCTCGCAAGGTCGGCAAGACCTCGCGGCAAGGTCAAGCTCAAGCTGTTCTTAACGCAAGTCAGGGGCGTCAAGGGCAGGACTTTGGACATGGCGCCCGAAATAACGTAGGCCGCGCGCGTCGCGGCGGCGAGAATACGCGCCCTCTCGAGCATCCGCGCCGAAACAAGCGCGCGGATCTGCGGACTGACGTCCGCGTCGAGTCCCAGATAGCGATAGGACGCCGCGAGCGCGAGGAAAGAACGGCCGGGATGATCGACGCCGAGGAAAGCGGCGTTCTCGACGATATTGATGCTCTCCTCGTTGCGGTGGTCTGGATGGGCGCGCCAGTTGACATCGGCCAAAAGGCAAGCGGCGTGGCGAAGCCGGCGTTCTTCCGGGGTTTCCTCGACGTGCATGGACTTCAAGAACAAGCCGGTCCAATCGCAAAGCTCTACGGCATGGCCGGGTGCGCGGGAGAAGAGATGATTGAACTGCGCTGCCGCGACGAGCAACGGATCTTGCCGGCGCTGCTCGGTATCGAGCATTTCATAAAGAAGACCTTCCCGCACGCCGGTCGTCGAAATCATGACTTCGCGCGGTCGCGCCCGGCGAATGATCTCGTCGAGGACGACGGCGCCACAGGCAAGAAACGGCCGCCGCGCCGCGCTGACCGCGTCGATCGAAATCAGCGTCTCGGCGTTCGCCCGTTCGACGAGGCCCGCGAAATCGGCGGCGTCGGGGGCGGGGATGACGTAGCCGTGGGTCACGGCGAGCGGATAATTGCGTTGGCTCATGTGCAGCTTAGCGAGCGCCCGCCAGGTGCCGCCGACCGCGTAAAAAGTCCGTCCCGCAAGCCTCTCGGCGATGCGCGACGAGGCCAATGCCTCGCGGACAATTCTGACCGCCGCGCGCGGCGACCGTCTCGATGCGTCCATCAGGGTGAGACCGCCAAGCGGCAGGCTCGTGCCCTTGCCCGCGTGCGCGCCCTTCACGTCGATCAATTCGAGCGAGCCGCCGCCGAGATCGCCGACGACGCCATCCGGGTGGTTGATGCCGGCGATGACCCCATGCGCCGAAAGCTCCGCCTCGCGTTCACCCGAAAGAAGCGTCACCGGCGCGCCGATCGCTTCCGCCGCGGCGGCGAGAAATTCGGCTCCGTTCAAGGCGTCGCGGGCGGCGGCGGTTGCAAGAACGTGCGGAACGGACACGCCCATGATATCGCTCAAGACCCGGAAGCGGCGCAGGGCCACGAGCGCCTTTTCGACGCCGGCCTTCGGGAGATGGCCGGTGGTTGCCACGCCCTTGCCGAGCGCGCACAGCGATTTCTCATTGAAAATCTGGCGGGGCGAGCGGCTCAAACATTCGTAGACAACGAGACGAACCGAGTTCGACCCGACGTCGACGATCGCAATTGGTTCCCTGGCTTGCGTTGGCGCCGCGGCCTCCTGGCGATTTTCAGACATCGAGCCCTTAACGGCCATCCAGCCGCTTAAGGAGGGTTTTGGGACTCGAATGCTTGAGGGATTTTCCACGGCCCGACAGACTGGGGTTGGTCATGAAGTAAGAATGCGCGTTGAAAGGTTCTTCGTTTTCAGGCGCTTTTATGCGGGCGCTCGAACCGTCCGGCAAGACCCGGTAGCTCTGCTGATTATCGATCAGATTGGCGACCATGATCTGATCAAGGATCTGCTCATGCACGGTCGGATTGAGAATCGGCAGCAGCGCCTCGACTCTCCGGTCGAGATTGCGCTGCATCAGGTCGGCCGACGAAATATAGACATGCGCCTTGGGATGCGGCAGATTGTGGCCGCCGCCGAAGCAATAAACCCTTGCATGCTCGAGAAATCGGCCGACGATCGATTTAACTCTTATGTTTTCGGACAGCCCCTCGACGCCCGGCCGGAGGCAGCAGATCCCGCGCACGACGAGGTCGATGTTTACCCCCGCATTGCTCGCCGCATAGAGGGCGTCGATGATCTCGGGATCGACGAGGGCATTGCACTTTGCCCAAATCGCGGCGGGCTTGCCGGCTTTGACGAATGCGATCTCCTGCCCAATATGTTCGAGAAGCCGCTGCTTGAGCGAAATCGGCGAAACCGCCATCCGTTCGAGCCCGGCCGGCTCGGCATAGCCGGTGATATAATTAAAGATCCGCGAGACATCGCGTCCGATCACCGGATCGGCGGTAAAGAACGAAATGTCGGTATAGATCTTCGCCGTCACCGAATGGTAATTGCCGGTGCCGACATGGCAATAGGTGATAAGGGAGCCTGCTTCACGGCGCACGACCATCGATAATTTAGCGTGTGTCTTTAATTCGATGAAACCGAACACCACTTGCGCGCCGGCGCGTTCGAGATCGCGCGCCCAGCGAATGTTGGCGGCCTCGTCGAAGCGCGCCTTGAGCTCGACGAGGGCGGTCACCGACTTGCCGGCGTCCGCCGCCTCGATCAAGGCGCGCACGATCGGACTGTCGGAGGAGGTGCGATAGAGCGTCTGCTTGATCGCGACGACATTGGGATCGGCCGCCGCCTGATTGAGGAACTGGACCACCACGTCGAAGGATTCATAAGGGTGGTGGACGACGAGATCCTTTTGTTTGATCGCGAGGAAACAATCGCCGCCATTGTCGCGCACACGCTCCGGAAAGCGCGGATTATAAGGCTTGAACTTGAGGTCCGGCCGGTCGAGACCGACAAGTTCGGACAGCTCGTTCAAGGCCAGCATCCCGTCCAGGATGAAAATCTCGTCGCCCGCGACATCGAGTTCCTCGGCGACAAATAAGCGCAGCTCTTCGGGCGTGCTGCTGTCGAATTCGAGCCTTATGACCGAACCCCGGCGCCGCCGCTTCAGCGCGCTCTCGAACAATAACACCAGATCTTCGGCCTCCTCCTCGACTTCGAGATCGCTGTCGCGAATGACCCGGAAAAGCCCATGATCACGCACATGATAGCCGGGAAACAGGCTCTGCGTGAACATGCCAATCGCGGTTTCGAGCGCGACGAAGCGCTGGCCCTTCTCGCCCGGCTCGTCGGGGAGGCGGATGAACCGTTCGATCTTGGCTGGAAGGCGGATCAAGGCCTTGCGGTTCTTGTGGTCGCTTGGCCCGAGCAATTCGAGCGCGATCGTGGAGCCGAAATTGGGTATGAATGGAAACGGATGCGCCGGATCGACGGCAAGCGGCGTCAGAACCGGAAAAACATGGGTCAGGAAATGCTGGCGCAGCCAATCCGTTTCCACCTTGTTGAGGTCCGGCGGATCAACTAGCGTAATCCCCGCGGCGTGCAGCTCCTTGCGTAACTCGCGCCAGCGGCGCTGCTGCTCCGCCGCCAAAAGGCCGACGCGCTCGCGGATCTTGCCAAGCTGCTCGGGCGGCGAAAGCCCGTCCTCGGATGGCGCCGCGATTCCGGCGCGCATCTGGCCGCGAAGACCGGCGACCCGCACCATGAAGAATTCATCGAGATTGTCGGCGGAAATCGACAGGAACCGCAATTGTTCGAGTAATGGATGGTTGCGGTTCGAGGCTTCCAGCAAGACCCGCCGGTTGAATTCGAGCCAAGACAATTCGCGGTTGATGAAGCGGTGCGGCGATGGCGCAACCCCGCGCGGCGGCGCGGCGGATTCGTCGCGATCACCCGCGGGACGAATCGAAATGGCGGGCGGGGACGCTCCTTCGACCGTGTCGGCCTGCGCGGCGAATTCAAGCGAAACCGCGGCACGATCGCTTCCGTCCACCGCCGCCGCCGTCACTGGAGCCGGAATACGGTTCGCCGCGGCCGGATTGCTTTTCATGCCGCGTTTTGGCTCCGTTCCGCCTTTGACAATGGCCAGCTTTCGTCTTTCCGCTTGCGAACTCAACATCCCCTCCTTGACCTAATGGCCGCCGGAATTTCGTCGTAATTGATGACGGGAGCGTGACTAATCCCGTTTTTCCCATCGGCTCGCGCTCGCCGCTCGGATGCCGGACCGCGCCAACGGCGCCGCACGTATCGGCCGAATCGACAGGCCGGCACCCGCCGGTTTTGGCCCGGCCGCTTCGCGGAGCTCGCTATCGCTAAATTGTTTTCCACGACGAATCGTACCACATCCAAGGCGATTGGGCATATGCCGCGTTTTGAACTGGAGTCTGGCGAGAGCGGGTCGGCGTGCCCCCAAGGACATCAAGGAGCATGAAGTTCGGGCCGGGGTTGACCCCTTGAGTCAGTCCGCGAATTCGCCCCCGTGCGCCCGGCGGGCTCGGCGCGATTGCCAACAACCCTGGCCTGCGCGGCGGCAAATGGGCATCGCGGCCCGGTGACACATCCGGCAATTGCCGCAAGTCTCGGGCTTGCGCGCATGGCGCCCGAAGCGGCCCTCGCGGCCTGACGCGCAGGCCAAGCCGGCCAGGGTCCCAGAAGCAATCCCCGCCTATTGAATCGGGGGCACGATTTTAGCGTAATTCAGGTCGTAAGTCTTATTCCTGAGAGGGTCGAGGGGGGTGTCTTGGGAGGCGTCGAAGGCCCGCGCATGCACGGACCGTCCGCCACTTTGCGGCGGCGGCGCGGGGGATGTTCCCGGCACTTCGGATACATCCGTCGAATCGCCGGTTCCCCGAGCAAGGCTTGCCCGCAGGCGCGGATTTTGCCAGGCCGGGCCGCTGGCCGATACCGGGAAAGTGACGTCCTGGCCTGGCGCATCCGCCGCATCCTCTTGACCGGGCGGACCGTCGAGCGTCGTGGCGGCTGGAGAGCGAATGCTGCCCACCGAAATGCCGAGTTCGTCAAGCCCAGGCCCCAAGGTAAAGGCACTTACCGTCGTGGCGGGTTTGGCATCGGATTTGCTGGTTTGAGCTTCTCTGCTGGAAGCCGTTGCGGCCGGCGGGTAGGAAAGGGATGGCGGTGCGGGCGTCGCGCTTGGCGGGGCGTCGAGCGATGCCGGCAGCGATCCGTAGACGGACGACGGCATTCCGCTCTCGCTTTTCTGGCCGGGGCCGGGCTGAGTTGCCGCCGGGGCAATTGGCGGCGCGGTCTTATCCGAGCTGGGCGCCGGTTGCTCCTGCTTGTCTTTCACGTCCTTTTCGATCTGGCGCCAACGCTGCACGTTGCGGCTATGCTGATCGAGCGTCTCGGCAAAAACATGGCCGCCGGTGCCATCGGCGACGAAATAAAGATCCTGGGTGCGGGATGGGTTTGCAACCGCTTCGAGCGTCGCGCGTCCGGGATTGGCGATCGGCCCCGGCGGCAAGCCGTCAATTAAATAGGTATTGTAGGGGGTAGGCTTTTCGAGATCGGCGCGCGTGATCCCTCTGCCCAGCGAGCCTTTGCCCCCGGCCAAGCCATAAACAATCGTCGGGTCGGATTGCAGCCGCATCCTATTTCTCAGGCGGTTCAAGAAAACGCTTGCGACCCGCCGCCGTTCGTCCGCCTTGCCGGTTTCTTTTTCGACGATCGAGGCCAAGGTGACGAGCTCGTAGGGCGAGCGCAAGGGAAGGCCACTCGACCGGTGCGACCAAATCTGATCGACGGCCTTCTTTTGATCGTCCTGCATCATTTTGATCAGGTTGGCCCGCGGCATGCCGCGCGCGGCCTTGTAGGTTTCCGGCAGCAAGCTGCCTTCCTTCGGCACGTCCGCGATGTCGCCAAGCAGGACGTCGCTGCCGCGCAGCCGCCCGACAATCTGCTCGCTGGTCAAGCCTTCGGGAATTGTGATGGCGTGCAGCACCTGCTTGCCGCTGACCAGCGTGTCGATCACATCGCGCAGACTGGCATTTTGCTTGAAAAGATATTCGCCGGGCTTGAGCTTTGAACGGCTGCCTTCGAGCAAGAGCTCGACATTGAACAAGAAAGGACTGTCGATGATCCCTTCGTGGTCGAGCTGCGCGATAATGTCGGGCCCCTCGGTGCCGGGCGCGATGTAGAGGACCTTGCTGGCGGCGAGCGGACCAGGTTCATTCATCCGGTGGCGGCTCCAGACGAGCCCGGAGATGGAGGCGATCGCGGCGATTAACAGAAACGAGAGGAATCCGCTGAACGCCGAAAGCGTGGGCCGCCTGCGGCTCGGCGGGATTGGCGGCGGCGGCGGTGCGGCGGCGGGCTGCAGCGCCTCGTTGGGGCTTTGCGGCGTCACTCTTTGGCCTGTGAACCGGCTGCCCGGATGGGTCTCGTCGCGAAGGGTCTGATCCGGCCGGTCCGGCGCGTCGTTTCCGTTCGGTTTTGAAGGCGTGTCGTCCATCAACTCAGCCCAAGAATTTGCCACAAGAGCCTTTTCGCATGGGAAAACGCTCGAACGCCATGGGTCGTCCCACGGATGTTGGTATTAAGGGTTTGCTCCATTGCATTTTCCTGATGCGAAACGGGCTCCGCTTCGCTGCAAAATGCTCTGACCGCGAACCGGCGGATGTTACCTATCCCGCCCGGAAAATATGGCGAAATCGGGTTCAGAGCCGGAATTTCCAATATGGCCGCCATGCCGCAGCCTTGGCCCACCGGTCATTGCGGACGCTTGAAGACCAAGCAGGCGTTGGTGCCGCCAAATCCGAAAGAATTCGACAGAACGAATTCGACCTCGCGCTTGCGTGCCTTGTGTGGCACGAGATCGATTTCGGTTGCAACCGATGGATGGTCGAGGTTGAGCGTCGGCGGTACGATTTGATCCCTGATCGCCAAAATCGAAAAGATCGCCTCGACGGCACCCGCCGCGCCGAGGAGGTGGCCGATCGCCGATTTCGTCGAGGACATGGAAAGTGACCGGCCGCTGTTGCCCGCTATCCTCTCGACTGCCCGGATCTCGATTTCGTCGCCGAGCGGCGTCGAGGTTCCATGCGCGTTGATATAGTCAATGTCGCCCGGTGAAATCCCGGCCCGCTTGATCGCCGCCGCCATGGCCCGGCAGGCGCCATCGCCGCTCTCCTGGGGCGCGGTGATGTGATAGGCGTCCCCCGACATGCCGTAGCCGGCAAGTTCGGCATAAATTTTGGCGCCGCGCGCCTTGGCGTGTTCGTAGGCTTCGAGGACGACACAGCCGGCGCCCTCGCCCATGACAAAACCGTCGCGGTCCCTATCGTAGGGCCGCGAGGCTTGCTTTGGCAGGTCGTTGAAATTGGTGGATAGGGCCCGGCAGGCAGCGAATCCGGCGATGCCGATGCGATTGATCGCCGATTCGGCGCCCCCCGCGACCATGACGTCGGCATCTTCCAGGGCGACCAGGCGCCCTGCGTCGCCGATCGCATGGGTTCCCGACGAGCACGCGGTAACGACCGAATGGTTCGGCCCCTTGAGTCCATGTTGAATCGAAACATAGCCTGCGGCGAGATTGATCAACCGGCCGGGGATAAAGAAAGGCGAAACGCGGCGCGGGCCCCTTTCCTTCAAGACGATCGCGGTCTCGGCGATGCCGCCGAGGCCGCCGATCCCCGAGCCGATAAGAACCCCGGTCTTGATCTGCTCTTCATAGGTGGACGGCTTCCAGCACGCGTCGGCAAGCGCCTGCGCCGCCGCCGCGACAGCGTAAAGGATGAAGTCATCGATTTTGCGCCGCTCTTTCGGCTCCATCCATTGGTCGGGGTTGAAGCTCCCGTTGTCGCCGCCGCCACGCGGCACCGGCATGGCGATCTTGCAGGCCAGATCGGAGACGTCGAACCCCTCGATGCGGCGGGCGCCGCTTTGACCCGCCAACAAACGGCTCCAGCCCGGCTCGACCCCGCAGGCGAGCGGCGAGACCATGCCGAGACCCGTGACAACTACCCTGCGCATCTAAACGACCTTGCGCCTATTCCTGCTGGCGTTGCCGCCCCCCATTGCACCGGCGTTCATTTGGGGGAGCGGCCCATCGCTAAGGTGCCCCCCGCAGAGGCTTTGCAACCTTTGTGCCGCCTCGCCGGCGCTTGGGAGTGCCTGGCCGTGTACTTGCTTGAAAGAAATCAAGCTGTGGATGCTTTCTCAAGAAACTTGATGGCCTCGCCGACCGTCACGATGGTTTCCGCGGCATCGTCCGGAATCTCGACGCCGAACTCCTCTTCGAACGCCATGACGAGCTCGACCGTGTCGAGAGAATCGGCGCCAAGGTCCTCCATGAAATTGGCGCTGTCGATGACCTTGTCGGCATCGACACCGAGATGCTCCACTACTATCTTTTTCACGCGCTCGGCGACATCGCTCATGGTTGTTTGTTCCTCGTCCTTATAGTTTGCTCACAATTCGCCGCCCTGGGCAGGCGTCGGCGCGATGCGGGCGCCCGCTGCCTCCCTAATCGCTTGAGCGGGTTGGTAACATACTTCGCCGCGGTTGGCGAGAGCCCGCGCGATCCCCGCGATCAGCCTCATATCGTATTTAAATCATCGCCATTCCACCATTTACATGGAGGGTTTGGCCGGTGACATAGGAGGCTTGCGAACTTGCCAGGTAAACGACCGCGGCGGCGACTTCGGCGCCGGTTCCGAGCCGTCCCATCGGTACCGTGGCGAGGATCGCCGCTTTTTGTTTCTCATTCAAGGCATCGGTCATCGGACTCTCTATAAACCCTGGCGCTATGCAATTTACGGTCACGTTGCGGCTCGCCACTTCGGCCGCGAGACTCTTATACATGCCGATCATTCCCGCCTTCGCGGCCGCATAATTGCCCTGGCCCGGATTGCCCGTCACCCCGACGATCGAGCTGATCCCGATAATGCGCCCATGACGCTTGCGCAGCATCCCCTTGAGGCAGGCGCGGGAGAGACGAAAGGCGGCGGTCAGATTGACGCCGAGAACGCTGTCCCATTCCTCGTCCCTCATGCGCATGAAGAGATTGTCCCTGGTCACGCCGGCATTGTTGACAAGGATGTCGACGATTCCCATCGCGGCTTCGGCGGCGGGAACCAGCGCTTCCGTCGAGGATTTATGGCCAAGATCGCAAGGAAAGACGTGGACGTTGGTTTCAAGCTCGGCGGCGAGCGCGTCGAGCGCATCGCGACGGGTGCCCGATAGCCCGACGATCGCGCCTCGGTCATGCAAGGCCCGCGCGATGGCGCCGCCGAGTCCGCCGCTCGCGCCCGTGACGAGGGCCGTCTTGCCGGTAAGATCGAACATGAGACACTAAAACTCCCGTAACCGCCGCCCGGGCTTAAGCCAAGGCCCGGCAAAGATCCCGGTAAAGATCGATGTCGGCCGGAATTCCAATTGAAACGCTGCGCGCCGCGCCGTTGATCCTTTTGACAAGTCCCGCCAAGACTTTTCCGGCGCCGCATTCGACGAATAGCGAAATTCCCCGGCTCGCCATGAAGACCATGCTTTCACGCCAGCGCACTGCGCCGGTCACCTGGGCGATAAGAAGCTTGCGGATCTCTTCCGGCTCGGTGACCGGCGCCGCCAGCACATTCGAAATCAGCGGCACGCAAGGCGGCTTGATGGCGGCTTGGCCAAGCGCTGCGGCCATGGTCTCGGCGGCGGGTTGCATCAAGGCGCAATGAAATGGCGCCGACACCGGCAACAGAATCGAACGGCGCGCGCCTCGCGCCTTGGCGAGTTCGATCGCGCGATGCACTGCGGCGCGGGACCCGGACACCACGACCTGGCCACCGCCATTGTCGTTGGCGACCTCGCAGATCGCGCCGCCGCCTGTTTCATCGGCCGCTTGCTTGGCGATTGCGAGGGCCGCGTCGTAATCGAGCCCAAGCAGCGCCGCCATCGCGCCGGTTCCAACTGGCACGGCCTCCTGCATGGCGAGCCCGCGCACGCGCAGCAGTTTCGCGGCCGCCCCCACGCCCAACGAGCCCGCCGCGGCGAGCGCCGAATATTCGCCGAGCGAATGGCCCGCGACAAAGCTGGCGTCCCGCGAAAGATTCAGTCCGGCCTCGGCTTCGAGCACGCGGACGGCGGCGAGGCTCACCGCAAGCAAGGCTGGCTGCGCGTTCGCGGTCAAGGTAAGCTCGTCCTGCGGACCCTCGAACATCAGCAACGATAATTTCTGTCCGAGCGCATCGTCAACCTCGGCAAAAACCGCTCGCGCGTGCGAAAAAGTTTCCGCCAAGGCGTTGCCCATCCCGACCGCTTGAGATCCTTGTCCCGGAAAAACGAAGGCCTTGGATATCACATCCCGCATTGTTTGATGCCGCGTTTAGCGTGAGCGCAGCGAGTGACATTGCAAAAAGGACGAGTCAAGTAGCCGGCCCGGAATTCTTGCGGCTTCGCCGGTTCGCTGGAGCGCGATTAGGAAATGGTCCACTTCACGCAAGCCGCCGTTGCTTCCGATGCGATTCCCAATTTCGATTTTGGCAGGCAGAGCCACCGGGATGTAGAGCTAAGTATTTCATTTAATTGGTGAGCGCGATGGGATTCGAACCCGCGGCCTACTGATTACAAATAAGCGCCCCACGCGCGACGGGACACGACACGCACTGCAAGCGCCGAGTGGGATTCGGGCGCTTCTGTCCGTGGAAGGAGCGCCCGAAGGCGGCGATGGGACGCTAATCGGTGTTGCTCTTGTATTTACCATGTTCTTATTCCTTACTGGACGACGACGCTCTCGATCAGCGGTTCGCCGAACGCATTCGGATCCGGGTAGACTCTCACCTCATACGTGCCACCCTCGGGCAATTTGAAGGTAGCCAAGCCGTTCGTGGTTCGATCGGACTGGAGGACACCGTGCGCTCCAGGTCCGAGAACCTCGACCAGGTAGCCGTTCGCTGGTTGGCCGCCGACCGATACTGGCACCGGCCGGGACACCGTCGAACTTATAGAAGCCTTGCGAATCAGTTCTATGAGTAGAGACCTGTTTCCCGGCGTCGGAGAGCTCGACTTCGAGATCCTGTAACCCTTCGTTGCCGTTATGCAGCTGGCCGATCACCGTCCCTAAATCAGTGCGATAGGTTATCCCAACAGGTCCCTTCGACATATCGATCTCCTCTTTGAACTCCTACGCCGATATTCTTCAGCGATAACTTGTTAGACGTAAAACAGAACGGGGGCGGCGTGGCCGAAGCAGTTCCGGGCGTCACGTGACTCCATCTTGTTCCGGCATCTCTCTAATCGACTCCCGGGCCGAAAATTGCTGACCAATATTTGTCGTACAAACCGATACAGATGTCACACTCATCCGCTCCGTGAGTTCCTGCCAACAGAGGAAAAGCGCATTTCGGGCTTCTTCCAGAAGCTCTCGGCACCGCTCTAGCACCTGCTTCACCACTGTGACCCAATTCAGCCACTCTTGCCCGCGCTCCCTGCCAACGTTCCTGAGATCATCGATGCGGTCACAGGAGCCAAGCTCGGAGGCGAAATGGGCGGCGAAGCGATGGAATTGCTTCTGGCAGCGGATCAGTGCCCGCCGCGTCCCATCAAGGAGGGCGCGATGCGCCTCCTCGGCAGCCTGCAGGGCTTCTTCGAGGAAGCCGCGCCCCGCCAACACCGCGTCGCTCAGAATCGACGCCACCACGACGTCGTCCTTCCTCGGCTTGTCCTCGTCGACCGTCGTGCCCAGAGCGTCGAGGGTTTCCTGCAGCTCCCGGAGTCGGCACAACATATCCCGAAATGTCTGTTCGATTGTCATGTCTACCTCCTGGCCAGCTCTTGGTAGAAATTCTTGGCGATCGCCTCAGCTAGGGTCCGGACTCAATTAAT